>DASYWD010000205.1 GCA_035936415.1 Longimicrobiaceae bacterium | reverse complement strand
CCGCGGCTCCGCTCCGCGCGGCTGGTGACCGACGTGGGGAGCACGCAGCGGAGCGCCTGCGCCGCGGCCCAGGCGCTGGGGATCGGCGGGCGCTTCGTCTCCTCGCACCCGCTCGCCGGCTCGCACCTGTCCGGCTGGGATGCCTCGCGCCCCGGCCTCTTCGCCGACGCGCGCGTCTTCCTCTCTCCCACCCCGTCCACGGGGAGCGGGGCGCTCGATCTCGCCCGGGAGCTGTGGTCCGGCGTCGGCGCTCGCCCGGAGATGATCGACGCCGCGGAGCACGACCGCCTGCTGGCCCGCAGCAGCCACCTCCCGCAGCTCGCTTCCACCGCGCTCGCCCTCACGCTCGCCCACGGCGGCATCCCCCACGCGGAGCTGGGCCCCGGCGGCCGGGACGCCACCCGCCTGGCCGGCAGCTCGCCGGAAATGTGGACCGCGATCGCCCTCGACAACGCCGCGCCCCTGGCCGAAGCCGTCGCCTCCCTCCGCGACCACCTGGACCACCTCCACGCCGCCCTCCTCCGCGGCGACGCCGACGCCCTCCACCGCTTCCTCTCCACCGCGCGATCCTGGTGGCGCCCGCCCGCGCCCTAGCCCCCGCCGTCCCTTTCTACATTCAACATTCCTCGCCTTCCCAGTTGACACCCCCCCTCCCGCCCGGCGAAGTTCGCTCCGGACCCACCGCCGCAGAGGAGGCCGATGAAGTTCATCCCCGCGCAGCTCGCGTTCTTCCTGCAGAGCCACACGGCGCGACGCAACCTCCGGCTGCTGTCGCGGTTCGTCGCGTTCCTGGTCGTGCTGGTGGTGGTCTACAGCATCGCCTTCCACTTCCTCATGGCGGCGGAGGGGCAGCAGCACTCCTGGATCACCGGCTTCTACTGGACGCTCACGGTGATGTCCACCCTGGGGTTCGGGGACATCACCTTCCAGACCGACCTGGGACGGACGTTCTCCATGCTCGTCCTGCTGTCGGGCGTGATCTTCCTCCTCGTGGTCCTCCCCTTCACCTTCATCCAGTTCTTCTACGCCCCCTGGCTGGAGGCGCAGTCGGCGCGCCGGGCGCCGCGCGAGGTGCCGGAGGGCGCGAGGGGCCACGTGCTGGTCACCCACTACGACCCGGTGGCGATCTCGCTGGTGCAGCGCCTGGCGTACCACGGGCGCCCGTACTGGGTGCTGGAGCCGGACGTGAAGCGGGCGCTCGACCTGCACGACGCGGGGGTGCGGGTGATGGTGGGGGACCGCGACAAGGTGGAGACGTACCACGCCGCGCGCGCCGAGGGCGCGGTGCTGGTGGTGGCCACCGGCGACGACTACGAGAACACCAACATCGCCTTCACCGCCCGCGAGGTGGCCCCGCGCGTCCCCATCGTCTCCATCGCGCGGGCCGCGGACTCCGTGGACATCCTGGAGCTGGCCGGGTCGTCGCACGTCCTGCACCTCCCGGAGATGCTGGGCCGCTCGCTCGCGCGCCGCACCCTGGGCGGCGAGACCCGCGCCAGCGTCATCGGCCGCTTCGGGGAGCTGATGATCGCCGAGGCCCCGGCCACCGGGACGCCGCTGGTGGGGAAGACACTGCGAGACGGGATGCTCCGCCAGGCCACGGGGCTCACGGTGGTGGGGCTCTGGGAGCGGGGGAGCTTCGGGATCCCCGGCCCGGACACCCCCATCGGGCACTCCACCGTGCTGGTGCTCGCCGGGTCCGAGGAGCAGCTCGCCCGCTTCCAGGAGCTGACCGTGATCTACAACCGCCCCGACGCCCCGGTGCTGGTGCTGGGGGGCGGGCGCGTGGGGCGGTCGGTCGCCGACGCGCTCCGGGAGCGGGGCGTCCCCTACCGGATCGTGGAGCAGGACCCGTCACGGGTCCGCGACGACGGCACGTACGTCGTGGGCTCCGCCGCGGACCTGGAGTGCATGCAGAACGCGGGGATCCGCGAGGCGGGCGCCGTGGTGGTCACCACCAACGACGACGCCACCAACATCTATCTCACCATCTACTGCCGCCGGCTCCGGCCGGACGCGCAGATCGTCAGCCGCGCCACGCTGGAGCGCAACGTCTCCACCCTGCACCGCGCGGGGGCGGACTTCGTGATGTCGTACGCCTCCATGGGGGCCAACGCCGTCTTCAACGTGCTGGAAAAGGACGACGTGGTGATGCTCGCCGAGGGGCTGGACGTCTTCCGCTACCCCGTCCCGCCCGCGCTGGCGGGGCGGCCGCTCGCGGGCACCCGGATCCGGGAGGCGAGCGGGTGCAGCGTGGTGGCGGTGCAGACCCCCGACGGGATCGCCATCAACCCCCCCGCCGACTCCGTCCTCCCCGCAGACGGCGAGCTGATCCTGGTGGGAACCACCGAGGCGGAGCGGGACTTCGTCCGCCGCTTCGCGTAGCCCAGCGGCGGGCGCTCCGGGGCCGCTTCCGGCCGCGACCCGTGACTTCCCGCGCCTCCGGCCGCATATTGTCTGCTCGAAGCCCGCGCCCGCCGACCGGCCGCGGGCGGCGACCCGTACCCGCATCCCGTTGCGCTTTTTGCCCTTCCCGCGCATTTTGACTCCCCAAAGGTGAGCAGCTCCGCGTTTCTGACCGGGGCCACCGGCTTCGTGGGGAGCCACCTCGTCGACAGGCTGGCGTCCCGCGGCTGGCGCCTCCGTGCCCTCGTGCGATCCACCAGCGACACCTCGCTCCTGGAGAGTTGCGGAGTGGAGCTCGTCCGCGGCGACCTGGCGGACCCGGAGGCGATCGCCCGCGGAGCGGACGGCGTGGACGTGGCGTACCACCTGGCGGCGGTCACCGCCGCCCCCAGCGAAGCCGCGTACCAGCACGCCAACGCCGAGGGGACCGCCGCCGTGGCGGAGGGGCTCCTGCGCGCCCCCGCGCGCCCGCGGCGGCTGGTGTACCTCAGCTCCTACGCCGCCTGCGGCCCCATGCGGGACGGCCGGCCGCGGGGTGCGGGTGAAACGCCGCACCCGCTGACGGGGTACGGAAGGAGCAAGCTGGAGGGGGAGCGGCGGATCCGCGCCCTGGAAGCCGTGGGGATCGAGGTCGCCGTCGTGCGTGCCCCCGCGGTGTACGGGCCGCGCGACCGTGCGCTCCTCACCTACTTCCGGATGGTGGACCGGCGGCTCGCCCCCACCCCGGCCGGGGAGCGGAAGCTCCACCTGATCTACGCCCCCGACCTGGCACGCGCGCTGGAGAGGGCGGCGCACGCGCCGGCCGGGACGTACGCCGTGGCCGAGCCGGTGGTGCACACGCTGGGCGGGCTGGTCGATGCGATCGCCGCGGCGCTGGGGAAGCGTCCCCTGCGCCTCCCGCTTCCTCCGCCGCTGGTGCGGGCGGCGGCGGCGGCGACGGAGGGGGTCGGCCGGATGGCCGGGTTCACCCCGGCCTTCAACCGGGAAAAGGCGGAGGAGATGCTGGCGGAAGGGTGGGTCTGCGACCTCTCCGGCTCGGAAGCGCTCCTCCCGCCCGGCGAAGCGACGCCGCTGGCGGAGGGGGTGGCGCACACCGCCCGGTGGTACCGAAACAACGGATGGCTTTGATGGCGACTAAATTGGACACCGTACGGAAGTCCGCGGACCTCTTCGACAAGTGCCGCCGCTTCACGGCGGCGCGCGAGATGATCGGCCGCGGCCTGTACCCGTACTTTCAGCCGATCGAGAGCTCCGAGGACACCGAGGTGGTGATCCGCGGGGAGCGGAAGGTCATGGTCGGCTCCAACAACTACCTGGGCCTGACGCACCATCCGTACGTCCTGGAGCGCGCCCGCGAGGCGCTGTACCGCTACGGCACCGGGTGCACCGGGAGCCGCTTCCTGAACGGCACGCTCGACCTGCACGAGGAGCTGGAGCATCGCCTGGCGCGGGTCATGGGGCAGGAGGCGGCGCTGGTCTTCAGCACCGGCTACCAGACCAACCTGGGGGTGATCTCCACCCTGGTGGGGCGCGGGAGCGTCGCCATCCAGGACCGGCTCAACCACGCTTCGCTGGTGGACGGCTCGCTCCTGGCCGCCGGGGAGATGGTGCGCTTCCCGCACGCGGACATGGACGCCCTGCGCCGCATGCTGGAGACCCACGCCGGGAAGGGCGTGCTGATCGTCACGGACGGGATCTTCTCCATGGAGGGCGACATCGCCCGGCTCCCGGAGATCGTCGCGCTGGCGGGGGAGTACGGCGCGCGGGTGATGGTGGACGACGCCCACTCCGTGGGGGTGCTCGGGGACCGCGGGGGCGGCACGGCCCAGCACTTCGGGCTGGAGGACCGGGTGGACCTGGCGATGGCCACCTTCTCCAAGTCGTTCGCCTCCATCGGCGGGGCGATCGCCGGGCCGGCGGACGTGATCCACTACCTGAAGCACCACGCCCGCACCCTCATCTTCAGCGCCAGCATGCCGCCCTCCGCGGTGGCGACGGTGCTGGCCTGCCTGGAGGTGATGGAGCGCGAGCCGGAGCGCCGCCTCCGCCTGTGGGACAACGCCGCGTACCTGCGGAGCGGCCTGCAGGGGCTCGGCTTCGACACCGCCGAGTCGGAGACGCCCATCATCCCCGTCAGCACGGGGCACATGGAGCACACCTTCGTCTTCTGGAGAGCGCTCTTCGACGCCGGCGTCTTCACCAACCCGGTCCTCCCGCCGGCCGTGCCGGAGAGCGCCTGCCGCCTGCGCACCTCCGTCATGGCGACGCACACCCGCGACCAGCTCGACCGGGTGCTCGAGGCCTTCGCGCGGGTGGGACGCGAGCTCGCCATCATCTGACCCCCACTGCATGACGGCACCGCTCCGCGTCCGGGAGCTCGGCCCGGACGAGTCCGTCCGCCCCTTCGTCGACCTCGCCTGGAAGATCAACGCGCGGGACCCGAGCTGGGTTCCGCCGCTGCGCATGGCCGTGGAGGGGCTGCTCGACCGCCGCAAGCACCCCTTCCACCAGCACGCCGACGCGGCGTACCTCCTGGCCGAGCGGGGCGGCGAGGCGGTGGGGCGGATCGCCGCCGTGGTCAACCACCGGTACAACCGCTTCCACGGCGACCGCACCGGCTTCTTCGGCCTGTTCGAGTGCGCGGACGACGCGGAGGCCGCGCGCGCGCTGGTGGAGGCCGCCTCCGCCTGGCTGCGGGAGCGCGGGATGGAGCGGATGATGGGGCCCATGAACCTTTCCACCAACGACGAGCTCTCCTCCCCGGGAGTGCTGGTGGAGGGCTTCGACGCCCCGCCTGCGGTGATGATGTCGCACAACCCGCCCTTCTACGCGCGGCTCCTGGAAGGGGCGGGGCTGGGGAAGGAGAAGGACCTGCTGGCGTACTGGATGGCGAGCCCCGAGCCACCGGCGCGCGCGGTGGCCGCCATGGAGCGGCTGGCCCGCCGCATCGGCGTCCGGATCCGCTCCGTGCGGATGAAGGAGCTGAAGGAGGAGGTGCGCCGGGTGCAGGAGGTGTACAACGCGGCCTGGTCGCAGAACTGGGGGTTCGTCCCCATGACCGAGGCCGAGTTCGAGCACATGGCGAAGGAGATGCGCCCGGTGGTGGATCCCGAGCTGGTGCTCCTCGCCGAGAAGGAGGACGGCGAGCCGGTCGGCTTTCTCCTGGCCCTCCCCGACCTGAACCGCGCCTTCCGCCACCTCCCCGACGGGCGCCTCTTCCCCTTCGGCCTCTTCCGCTTCCTCTGGCACCGGCGCAGGATCGACTCGCTCCGCGTGCTGACGCTCGGGCTCAAGCCGGGGTACCAGCACCTGGGGCTCGGCGCCGCCATGTACCTGCACGCCTTCCGGGTGGCCGCGGCCCGGGGGTACCGCACCGGCGAGGGCTCCTGGATCCTGGAGGACAACCTGGAGATGCGGGGGGCGATGGAGAAGATGGGCGCGACCCCGTACAAGCGGTACCGCGTCTTCCAGACTCCGCTCGGGAACGGCCGTTGAGCGGCGCGTCCCCGCGGCTGCGGCGCGCGGGGGGCATCCTTCTCGCCCTGGCCGTGGTGGCGCTCGCGGCGTACGCCCTGCGGGCGCCCCTCCTCACCGGGGTCGCACGCCTCCTCACGGTGCGCGACCCCGTGTCGCGCGCGGAGCTGATCCTGGCCCTGGGCGGCGAGCTGAACACCCGCCCCTTTCACGCGGCGGAGCTGTACCGGCGGGGTGTCGCGCCGCGGGTGGTGCTGGTGCGCGAGCGGAGCGGCCCCGCCGTGGAGGCGGGGTTCTTCCCCAACCGCACCGACGTGGCGGTGCGGATCCTCCGGCGCGCCGGCGTCCCCGCGGAGGCGATCACCGTGCTGGAGCCGCCCGGTGGAGCGGGGAGCACCGCGGACGAGGCCCGGGCGCTCCGCGCCTACGTGCTCCGGAGCGGAGCCCGCCGCGTGGTGGTGGTCACCAACTCCTACCACTCCCGCCGCGCGCGGATGGCGCTCCGCCGTGGGACGCGGGGCACGGGGGCGGAGATCCTCATGTCGCCGGTCCCCGCGTGGGCCTTCTCCGAGCGGGACTGGTGGCAAAGCGAGGACGGGGTGATCGCCTACTTCAACGAGTACCTCAAGCTGGCCTTCTACCTCCTGCACGGGGGATGATCCGGGGGCGCTCTCGACAGGCAGCCGGCTCGCCACCATCCCTCCGGCCGCGCACCTGCGAAGACCCCGCGCCGTCCGGGCTTTTGGGGCGCCTCGCCGGGGGTTAGATTCCCGCTCCCCCGGGAGGGCCGGGGCACCGGGCCGGCACCCCCCGCCGCATGAAGATCGCGTACTTCACGGAGAGCCTCCTCCCCCACGTAGACGGCGTGTCCCGGACCCTCGCCCAGCTCTTCGGGACGCTGGAGGCGCGGGGCGTGGACTTCCGCGTGCACTCCCCGTTCGTCCCGGGGCCGGAGGTGCCGTGGAGCGGACGGGTGCGCCCGGTGCGCTACGTCCGCTTCCCGCTCTACCCGGACTACCGCGTCTCGCTCCCCTGGGGGCACGGGATCGCCCGCGAGCTGGATGCCTGGGAGCCCGACCTCGTCCACGTGGTCAGCCCCACCCCGCTGGCCTCCTGGGCGCAGCGGTACGCCGCACGGCGCGGGATCCCGGCCGTGGCCAGCTTCCACACGCACTTCGTCTCGTACTTCCGCTACTACGGCGTCCCGGCGCTGGAGGGGTTCGGGTGGGGGATGCTGCGCCGCTTCTACGCGCGCTGCGCGCGGGTGTACGCCCCCTCGCGTAGCATCATCCGCGAGCTGGAGGCGCACGGCATCCGCAACCTGGAGCTGTGGTCGCGGGGGATCGACGCGAGCCGCTTCTCGCCCGCCCACCGCGACCCGGAGCTGCGGCGGCGCGCCGGCGCGGACGAGGCGACGCCCCTCGTCCTGCTGGTGAGCCGCCTGGTGAAGGAGAAGGATCTCGCGGACCTGGTGGAGATGGACCGCGTCCTCCGGGAGCGGGGGGCGGATTTCCGCCTGGCGCTGGTGGGCGACGGGCCCATGCGGGCGGAGCTGGAGGAGCGGCTCCCTCACGCCTGCTTCGCCGGGCACCAGACCGGGGAGGCGCTGGCCCGCTGGTACGCCTCGGCGGACGTGTTCGTCTTCCCCTCCACCACGGAGACCTTCGGGAACGTGGTGCTGGAGGCGCTCGCCTCCGGGCTCCCCGCGGTGGTGGTGGACCGTGGCGGCCCCCCGGACCAGATCGAGCCGGGGGAGAACGGGTGGATCGCCCGCGCCAACGACCCCGCCGACCTGGCCGACCGCGTGGAGCAGCTGCTGCGCGACGGCGAGGCGCGCGCGCGGATGGGGCGCCGCGCCGTGGAGTCGGCGCGGGAGCGGGACTGGAGCGCGATCAACGGCCGCCTGATCCGGAGCTACGGCGAGGTGGTGGAGTCGGCGCGGGGCGGGGGCGCGTGACGGGGCCCCGCCCCGGGGCGGAGGGCGCAGCCGCTCCGGAGGAGGAGCACCTCCACGTCTGGGGGATGGGCGACATCTCCACCGGCCAGCCGCGGCGGAAGGGCCGCCTCACGCTGGACCGGCTCTTCCGCCTGGCGCTCCTGCTGATCCCCTTCGGGGTGCTCGCCAACCTGGCGCTCTCCTGGGCCACCACGGACCGCGGCCTCCTCGCCACCCTCCCGGAGCTCCCGCGCGGCTACCTGTTCCTGGCGATCGTGCTGGGGCTGGTCCCGTGGTTCACCAACGCGCTCCGCATCTGGATCTGGACGCGCTTCATCGGGAGCGACCTGGGCTTCCGCGAGGCGTTCCGCATCGTGCTGGGAGGGGAGCTGGGCTCCTCCGTGCTCCCCACCTCCTCCGGCGGCGAGATCTTCCGCTGGGGGATGATGATGCAGCGGGGGATCTCCCCCGGCGCGGCGGCTTCGGTGGTCACGCTGGGGCACGTGGAGGACTCGCTCTTCTTCCTCCTCGCCCTCCCGGCGGCGGCGGTGATCTCCTCTGCGTGGGAGCTCCCCGTCCTCCAGCGCCTGGCCGGGGAGGTCGAGGGGAGCGCGCTGGTGGTGCTGGGCGCGGGGCTCGCGGCGCTCTTCGCTCTCCGCCTGCTGTTCCGCCTGGTGCTGGTGGGGCGCCTGGGGGAGCGCCCCCGCGATTGGGGGCTGCGGCTCGCGGCGAGGGTGCGGCGGCGGCTGCGGAAGGGGTGGTGGGAGTTCCGGGACGTGTACCGCCTGGTGGCGAAGCGGGGGAAGGGCCTCTTCCTCCTCGCCATGCTCCTCACGGCGGTGCAGTGGATCTGCCGATACTCCGTGGTGTCGGCGCTGGCGGCCTTCCTGGGGGCCCCGGTGGACCCGGTCCTCTTCTTCCTCCTGCAGTGGGTGGTCTTCACGGTGATGCTCTTCGTCCCCACGCCGGGCGCCTCGGGCGGGGCGGAGGCCGCCTTCTACCTGGTGTACTCGGCGCTCCTGCCGGGGAGGATCATCGGGCTCACCACGGCGGGGTGGCGCCTCCTCACCTTCTACCTGCAGCTCGCGCTGGGCGCGGTGCTGTTCGCGGGGCTCACGGTGGCGGAATCGAGGGCGCGGCGCGGCCGGAGCCCGGGGCCGGAAGGGGAGAAGCGCGGAAATCCGGCGGCTCACGAAGGGGCGAAGTGACTGTGGGAAGCGTGGTTGCAACTGCAGATCGTGGATTCGGAACCCTCGACATTTCCAGGGAATCGTATTATATTTCAGCCATGAAAATCGCGACCAATCTACCGAGTGCTGTGGAGATCAACCGCGCGCTGGACGCCCAGGGCCGACGGGGGGTGCGTCCGGTCCGTCCGGTGGCTGCGGAGCGATTCTCCTTCGACGATCTCACGGACGAGCAGCTCTTCCAGCGCTACACCGACGGCGACGCGGAGGGCTTCCGCGTGCTGGTGGAGCGGTACGAGCCGCGCATCCAGGGCTTCCTGCGGAAGCGCCTGAACGACGAGGAGCGCGTGCAGGACCTGACGCAGGACACCTTCCTGCGCATCCACCGCGCGCGCGAGAGCTACGACCCGGGGCGGAAGTTCTCGACGTGGATCCACACGATCGCGAACAACCTGCTCAAGAACGAGTTCCGCAACCGCTCGCGGCGGCGGGAGACCGCGTTCTCGGACATCCGTCCGGAGACGTCCTCCTCGGGCGCCCCGTCGCGCCCGGTGGAGTTCGCGGCCACGGGCGCGGACCCGGAGCGCGAGGCGTACCGGAGCGAGCTGCGCGAGGCCATCGACACGGCCATCGGGCGGATGGACGAGCACCACCGCATCCCGTTCGTGATGCGCGAGGTGGAGGACCGCACCTACGAGGAGATCGCCGAGGCCATCGGGATCCCGGTCGGGACGGTGAAGAGCCGGCTGAACCGCGCGCGGAACGCCTTCCGGATGCTGCTGCCCGTGCCGGTCTGACGGCGGGTACGGAAGTGCGAGGTGCGGGAGTGCGAAAGTAAAGGCCGGTACGACTGGACGAAGCGGGGGAGGGTGCCAGGACGGCGCCCTCCCCCGCTTCGCGTCTGCCGCCCGGCTACACCGTCTCGTGCTCGGGCTGGCCGGCGGCGGCGGGCTCGGCGGCGACGCCGGCCTCGGGGCCGGGCTGCGCCAGCGTGTCGGGGTCGGCCTCCAGCTCCGGCTCCACGAACAGGGCGGAGAGCCGCTCCAGGTGCTGCGGGGTGCAGTACAGGCGGATCTCGCCGCGCTCACCCCGGCGCACCCGCGGACGGGAGAAGCAGACCACCCGGTGCTGCTCGCAGAGGCGCTCCAGGACGCGCATGGCGCGCGGCAGGTCGAGCGTGCCGTCCTCCGCGTCCCACCCCAGGTGCCGGGCCACCTCTTCGGCGGAGACGGCGTCGTGGATGGTGGGGTTGAAGGCGTCCTCGTCCAGCCGCTCGATCACCAGCTCGCGGTCCCGGAGGAACCGGTAGACCTGGTCGCAGTCCTGGCCGCACTCGTCCTCGTCCACCGCGCCCGCCACCTGCACGCTCTCCAGCTCGCAGATCTCGGTGCCGCCCACGCCGTCCTCCTCCGCCTGCCACATCTCCCTCGCCATGCGCTCCGCCGTCCCGCGGTCGGGGGCGCTCACCGCGTAGCGGACCGTCACCCGGTACACGACGTCCACTTCGTACTGCTGCTGCTCCTGCATGTCCGCTCCTCCGGTGCTTTTTCCGAGTGCCTCTGGGGGCGCGGGGCCCTCCCCGGCGGGGAGCAATGCGAGGATCGTGCTAACGCGGCGTGGAAGCGTCGGTGGCGGCGTTCTCCTCCACGGCGCGGGCCAGCTCCGCCAGGTCGTACGGCTTCTCGAAGGCGGGGCGGCCGGTGCCCTCCAGGAAGGACCGCCGGGCGGGGGAGATCACGTCCCCGGTGGCGAACACCACGCGCGCGGTGGTCTCCGGGTGGCGCTCGCGGAGGAGGCGGAACAGCTCGTCTCCGGGCATCTCCGGCATCTTGAGGTCCAGCACCAGCGCGTCGTACGAGGCCGCGGCGACGCGCTCCAGCGCCTCGGCGCCGGAGGCGGCCTCGTCCACCCGGTGCCCGCGGGCCTCCAGGTAGCGCCGGAGGATGCGGCGCAGCTCCGGCTCGTCGTCCACCACCAGCACGCGCAGCGGCGCGCGGGCGGGCGCGTCCGGCGGGGGTGGGGCGGGTGCGCCGTCCGCCTCGTCCGGCACCCGGAGCAGGGGGATCTCCATCGTGAACTCCGCGCCTCGGCCGGGCTCGGAGCGGACCCGGATGGTGCCGCCGTGCTCCGCGACGATCCCGTGGGAGACGGCCAGCCCCAGCCCGGTCCCTTCGCCCACGCCGCGCGTGGTGAAGAACGGCTCGAAGACCCGGGCGCGGACCTCCTCCGGCATCCCGGGGCCGTTGTCGCTCACGCAGAGCCGGAGCACGCCGCCCTCGGCTTCGGTGCTCACCACGATGCGGCCGCGCCCCCGGCCCGAGGCGATGGACTGCTCGGCGTTGAGGAGGAGGTTCAGGAGCACCTGCTCCAGCTGCGGGCCGTCCGCCAGGGTACGGGGGAGGTCCGGGGCGAAGCGGGTCTCCAGGGCCACGTGCTGGGCGCGGAGCCCCGCCTCGCGGAATCGGCAGACCCGGCCGGCCACCTCGTTCAGGTCGGTGGGGGCGCGCTCGGGCGGCGTCTGCCGGGCGAAGTGCAGCAGCCCCCGGACGATGCGGGCGGCGCGGTCGGCGTGCTCGCGGATGGCGCGGGCGTCGGCCGCCGCCTCCCCCTCCAGCTCGCGCTCCAGGAGCGAGGCGGTCACCTTGACCACCGTGAGGGGGTTGTTCAGCTCGTGCGCGACCCCCGCCACCAGCTCGCCGATGGCGGCCAGCTTGGCGGACTGCATGAGCCGGCGCTGCCCCTCCATCTGCTCGGTGAGGTCCACCCCGATGGTGACCACCCCCCTGCGCCCGCCGCCGGTCTCGTGGTACGGCGAAGCGGAGATCAGGATGGGGAAGTTCTCCCCGCTCCTGCGGGTGGCCTGCACCACGCGCGTCCACGGCTCCCCGGCGGCGGTGGCGGCCAGGAACTCGTCGGTGATCCGCGCGGCCGCGGGGACGTTGCGCCCCAGGAAGGAGACGTGCTCCCCCACCAGCTCGGCGGGGGCGTAGCCGTGGACGTGCTCCGTCCCCGCGGCGTGCTCGATGCGCCCGGCCAGGTCGGTGATGACCACGGCGTGCCCCACCATGCGCTCGATGGCGGCGAGCACCTCGCGGAAACGGGCCTCGGAGTCGCTCGCCAGCCGGTACAGCACGGCGTTCTCCACCGCCACGGCGGCCTGGTCGGCGAGCGACTCGAAGAGCCGCACGTCCTCGTCCGAGTACGGCTCGGCGTAGCTGAACACCGCCAGCACCCCCAGCACCCGCCCGTCCTTGACCATGGGCGCGTGGATGGCGGCGCGGGCGGGGCGGGCGGTGTTCCCCCACAGGGCGCCCCCGGCGGAGTCCCGGTCCGACCAGGCCACGGTGCGGCGCTCACGGATGGCGCGGCTCGTGGGTCCGTCGCCGAGCGGGTCCTGGTGCCCGGGGTACTCGACCCCCTCGTCGTACATCAGCGGGTAGCGGATCGTCCCGGAGGACCCGTCCCAGAGGGCGACGTAGAAGGCGTCGCGGCGCAGCACGCGTCCCACCTGCACGTAGAAGGCGCGGTAGAGGCGGTCGGGGGAGCGCTCGGAGGCGAGGATGCGCGCCACGTCGTTGAGCACCGCCAGCCGGCCCGCCCTGCGCTCCCGGTCGGCGGAGGCCGCCTGCAGGGCGCAGTTGGCGGCGTGCAGGCTGTGCACGGTGGCGGCGCGGGTCCGGGCATAGATGAGGGAGAGGAGGAGGATCAGCGCCAGCACGCTGACGTGCACCGCCGCCCCGACCCGCTCCCGGTTCCCGGCGGGGACCAGGTCCGGGAAGGGGAAGCCGCGCAGCTCCAGCACCCACAGCCCCGCCACCGCCGCGACCACGATGGCCCCCCACGCCGCGGCCGCGCGCACGCGGAGCGGGAGCACCACCGCCACGGGGAGCACGAACACCCAGGCCCCTCGCGTCCCGTTGATCCCCCCGGTCACCCCCACCACGCCGAGCACCACCGCCACGGCCGTCGCCACCGCAAGGTGCCGGGCGAGGCGGTGCCCTACCCGCGCGCGCGCGGCGTACGCACCCGAGATGACGGCCGCCGCCAGGAGGAGCGCCGCGCCCACCTGTGGCACCCCGGAGAGGAACCAGACCGGGGCCCACGCGAGCGCCGCGCCCGCCCCCACCAGGACGAAGCGGCGGAAGGTCTCCTCGGCGTCGCGGGTGGGGCTCCGGGGCGGGGACGGGTCGGTCATGGGGGCAGGGCGGGCAGGCGGTGGTCACCATTTTGGGGCGAAGTGTGCCCCGGAATGGTGAAAGCGATTTCACTGTAATTGTGCAGGGCGGCTCCTTCAAGAGAGCGCGCCCGACCTCCCGGCGCAACCTCCGCCGGCCCGAGCGGAATGGCGGGAACACCCGGACATCCGCCCGCCGGCGGCGCGTAAGCGTTTGTGGCGCATCTGCTTGGCACAACATCGAGAAATGGCGGATTCCGTCGGGGTCGGCTCCCGGCGCCCCTCCGGCGGGGCGTGCACGGCACCCGGTCCCGCCCTTGCCCTTTGCCGGGCCGGCAACGCCGCCGTGAACCGACGAACCTGGAGAAACCGATGAACCTCGCAGGGAGGGAACCCATGAAGCGCCTTCTTTCGGCTGCACTCCTCGCGCTCTTCGCCGCGGGGTGCCAGGACACGGGGCCGGTCTCGCCGCTGAGCACGCCGGGTGGACACCCGAGCTTCGCCGCCACCGCGGATCCGGAGCTCGACGCGGCGCTCGCCGCCGCCACCGCGAGCACCCCGCTCCAGGTGATCGCCGTCTTCGACGACTCCGCGACGACCGCCGGCGCGGTGAGCAGCGCGATCCAGGGTCTCGGTGCGGGGGTGATCGGCTTCAAGCACCTCCCCATGGTGGCCGCGCTCGCGACCCCCAGCCAGATCGAGGGGATCCAGGGGATCGCCGGGGTGACGGGGGTCTACCTGAACGCGCAGCTCGACTACCACAACGCGGAGGGGCTGGAGAGCATCCACGCGGACGACGTGCACGCCATGGGGTACACGGGGAAGGGGATCGGCGTCGCGATCCTGGACAGCGGGATCGACGGGCTGCACCCGGACCTGGCCTATCCTTCCAAGACCATCGCGAACGTCAAGTACGTGGCGGACCTGGAGGAGCGCTTCTCCTTCGGCGGGCAGGAGCCGGTGGTGGGGGCCACGCTCTTCCTCGACAACGTCGCGGTGAGTGAGACCTCCGTCGGCCACGGCACGCACGTGGCGGGCACCGCGGCCGGGAAGGGCACGGCTTCCGGGGGCAAGTACAGGGGGGTCGCGCCGGGCGCGAACCTGATCGGCATCGGCGCGGGCGACGTCCTCTTCATCTTCTGGACGCTGGCGGGCTTCGACTACATCCTCGAGCACAGGGCCCAGTACAACATCAAGGTCGTCAACAACTCCTGGGGGTCCGCGGGCGGCGCGTACGACCCGAAGGCCCCGATCAACGTAGCCACCAGGAAGGTCTCGGACGCCGGGGTGACGGTGGTCTTCAGCGCCGGGAACTCGGGTCCGGGTGAGAACACGCTG
This sequence comes from Longimicrobiaceae bacterium, assembly GCA_035936415.1. Taxonomy (NCBI): domain Bacteria; kingdom Pseudomonadati; phylum Gemmatimonadota; class Longimicrobiia; order Longimicrobiales; family Longimicrobiaceae; species Longimicrobiaceae bacterium. Next base: position 7,096 of record DASYWD010000205.1, on the reverse strand, counting down.
AACCGGTGGAGCCTCGCCCCCTGGGTGATCAGCGTCGCCGCCGGGTGCAAGCTGACCGACGACGCCAACGCCGCGAACTGGCGGTCCCGCTGCCAGGACGCCAGCGGGCGCGCCCCGGTGCTGGCGGGCTTCTCCTCCCGCGGCATCCCCGGCGACCCCATGTTCCACCCGGACATCACCGCGCCGGGGGTGTACATCGTCTCCACGCGCGCTTCCACCGGAACGGTGATGAACGGCCTGGACGCGCCGAGCGACCTGACCCGCTGCGCGATCGACCTGACGCACGCCCCCTACTACACCTGCGCGTCTGGCACCTCGATGGCCGCCCCCCACGTGGCCGGCGTGGTGGCGCTGATGCAGGAAGCGGCCGGAGGGAAGCTGAAGCCGGCGAAGGTGATCGAGATCATCCGCAAGACCGCCACGCCCCTTCCGGGCTTCGCGGAGTGGGAGGTCGGGTCCGGGTACCTGAACGCCCTGGAGGCCGTGAAGGTCTCGCGCCGGTAGCACCACACCATGCGGCACCGCGCCCGGAGGGGCGCGGTGCCCGCTTACCACCAGCGGCTCACCGCGGAGGAATTCATGAAGCGCTTGCTGACCCTCGCCGCCGGGACCCTCCTCCTGGCCGCGTGCCAGGACGGCCCCGCCGGGGACGCTCTGCTCCATCCGGAGACGAGGCTCCGCTCCGTCGCGGCCGGAGTGGAGGTGGATCCGGCGCTCGGCTCCGCGCTCCTCGGCGCGGGGGAGGCGGATCCACTGGAGGTGATCGTGACCTTCGACGAGGCACTCACCACGGGTGACGCGCTCGCCGCGTCCATCCAGCAGCTCGGCGCGGGGGTGATCGGCTTCCAGCACCTCCCCATGGTCGCCGCCCTGGCCACCCCCGAGCAGGTCTCCGCGATCAGCGCCCTGGCAGGCGTGCGCGGGCTCTGGGCGAACACCTCCGAGCGGCTCCTCAACCGGCAGGTGGTGGGGAGCGTCGGCGCGGACCTGGCCTGGGAGGCCGGATACACCGGCAGGGGAGTGGGAATCGCCATCCTGGACACCGGGATCGACGCCGGGCACCCCGACCTCGCCTTCGGGACCAAGACCGTCCAGAACGTCAAGGCCGTCGCCCACAGCAAGGACCTCTACACCTTCCCCGGGCGGGACTCCGTCACCGGGCTCAAGACCCCGAAGCCCGCGAAGAAGGGGTACGAAGTGTTCGTGGAGAACGTCGAGAACACCGACACCGACAATGGACACGGGACGCACGTGGCGGGGACCGCCGCCGGAAGCGGCGAGGCTTCGGGCGGGAAGTACGGCGGGGTCGCGCCCGGGGCGCACCTGATCGGCGTGAGCGCGGCCGTGGGCGGCGTGCTCCCCACGATCAACCTCTTGGCGGGCTTCGACTACATCATCGAGAACCGGAAGAAGTACAACATCCAGGTGGTGAACAACTCCTGGGGGTCCACCGGCAGGTTCAACCCGAACTCCGCGCTCACGATCGCCACCCGCGAGGTATACGAGGCGGGAATCACGGTGGTCTTCGCGGGCGGGAACGAGGGTCCCGGGGAGGACACCATGAACCCGCGCAGCGTGGCGCCCTGGGTCATCAGCGTCGCGGCCGGCTGCAAGCTCGCGGAGGACTATGGCCAGCCGGCGGGGAGCGCCGCCAACCCCACCAACTCCCGGGCGCACTGCGAGGACGGGCGGGACCGGCTCCTGGCGGACTTCTCCTCCCGCGGGATCCCGGGGGACGCCATGTACCACCCGGACATCCTCGCGCCGGGGGTGCACACCGTCTCCTCCCGCGCCTCCACGGGGCTGGAGATCACCGCCTTCGCGGCGCAGCACGACGCGCGGATCTGCTCGATCGAGGCGGCGCACGTGCCCTACTACACCTGCATCGACGGCACCTCCATGGCCTCGCCGGCGATCGCCGGCGTGGTGGCGCTGATGGAGGAGGCGTCCGGCGGGAAGCTCACCCCGGACCAGGCGCTCGCCGTGCTCACCCGCACCGCCCGCGCGATGCCGGGATACGGAGAGTGGGAGGTGGGCGCGGGCTACGTGGATGCGCTCGCCGCGGTCAAGGCCGCCCGCTCGCTGCGGTAGGGGACAGCCGGCAACAGCGGTGCGAAGTGCGAAGTGCGAAGTGCGAAGTGCGAAGTGCGAAACGGCGCCCCCACCGGGATTTCCCGGCGGGGGCGCCGTTCGCAGGCCATCCCGCTTCCCCCGTTCCTGTCCCCTTCTCTCCGGCGCTCGCACATTTTTGGTGCAGGGTGCGGTTGCGGCGCGGCGCTCCCTCCACAAGATTGGGGACACGCGCGCCCACCCTCCGCCCCGTCGCCCGTGCCGCTTCCCAGGCTGCTCGTCATCGACCCGGACCCCGGCCCCCTGCCGCCGCTCGTGGAAGCGCTCCGAGGGCGGGCGGAGGTGGAGGGCGCCGCCTCGCTCGCCGAGGGGCTGCGGCTCCTCTCCGAGCGCGGGTGCGAGGCGCTGGTGCTCTCGCTGGACTTCCCGGCGGTGGACATGGCGCTGGTGCGCCGCATCGCCGAGTCCGCCAACGCGCCGGGGGCGGTGGTGCTCACCACCGCGCAGCCCACCATGCAGACCATGGTGGAGGCGTCGCGCATGGGCGTGGTCGGCGTCTTCGCCGCCCCGGCGGACCCGGAGGAGGTGGCGGGGGCGCTCAGCGAGGTGTTCGCTCCGCCGGAGGAGGTGGTCCCGCTCCCGGCGCCGCTCGCCGCGGGGGAGGACGAGACGGCCATCGGCGCCTCCCCGGCCATGCTGGAGGTGTTCCGGATGGTGGGACGGGTGGCGGCGTCGTCGGCCACGGTGCTGGTGCTGGGGGAGAGCGGGACGGGGAAGGAGCTGGTGGCTCGCGCCGTCCACCGCAACAGCGAGCGCGCCGCAGGGCCGTTCGTCGCCATCAACTGCGCGGCGATCCCGGAGAACCTGCTGGAGTCGGAGCTGTTCGGGCACGAGAAGGGCGCCTTCACCGGCGCCATCGCCCGGAAGATCGGCCGCTTCGAGCGGGCCAGCGGGGGCACCCTCCTCCTGGACGAGGTGGGCGACATGTCGCTCACGCTGCAGTCCAAGATCCTGCGGGCGCTGCAGGAGCGGGAGATCGAGCGCGTGGGGGGCGAGGGGCGCATCGCCGTGGACGTGCGCGTGGTGGCCGCCACCAACAAGGACCTCCGCGCCGCCATCGCCGCGGGGAGCTTCCGCGAGGACCTGTACTTCCGCCTGGCCGTCGTCACCCTGCCGCTCCCGCGGCTCGTCGACCGGGGCGGCGACCTGGAGCTGCTGGCCCGCCACTTCGCTGCCCGCTACGCGGCGTACTACGGCCGCCCGCTGCGGGGGATCGCCCGCTCGGCCCTGGAGCGGCTGCGCGCCCACGGCTGGCCGGGGAACATCCGCGAGCTGAAGAACGTCATGGAGCGCGCGGTGCTCCTCTCCCACGGCCCCGTGCTCCGCGCCGAGCACCTCCCCCTGGACCAGCTCCTCCCCGACTCCGCCCTCCCCGCCGACGCCTCCCCGCTCCCCGGGTACTCCCCCACGCTCACCATGGCCGAGGTGGAGCGGCTCCACATCCGCGAGGTGCTCCGCGAGGTGGGCGGGCACATGGGGCGCGCCTCCGAGGTGCTGGACCTGCACCGGAACACGCTGACCCGTAAGGTGCGCGACTACGGGCTGGACGCGGCTTCCCCATAACTGTGCCGCTTCACTCTTTTTGTGCAGCGCCGGGGAGCCCACGTCCGGGTCCCACCTCGAAAACCCCTGCGAATGCTGGGGTTCCGGGCGTGCGCCCGCGGCACGGCACCTGCTTTGGACCGGGGGAGACGAACCCATTCTCCCGGAGGAGACTTCCGATGACCCGCCGCTTCCTGCTCCCCCTCGTCGCCTCGCTCCTGGCGCTGGCCGGCTGTTCGGACCACGCGGCGGCGCCGCTCTCGCCGGAGCCGGCCGCCCCGGCCGCGCTGCTCGACGCCACCATCGACCTGGACGGGGTGCTGGAGTTCGCCACTCTCCCGGACCTCACCGCTCCCCGCAGCGTGAGCAAGCGGATCACCGCCGCGGAGGGCGGCTCGGTGGAGCTGGCCGGCTTCCGGGTGGACGTCCCGGCGGGGGCGCTCCCGCAGGACACGGTGATCAGCATCGTCCTGCCGAGCGACGCGACGCTCGGGAAGCGGGTGCTGGCGGAGTTCGAGCCGCACGGGATCCGGTTCAACACCCCCGTGACCATCTCCTTCCCGCTGCAGGGGGTGCTCCTCCCGACGGGCGGGGCGCTGGACGTGGGGCGCTGGGAGAACGGCGGGTGGACCTCGCTGGGCGGAACGGTGAGCCCGGACGGGACGCGCCTCTTCTCCACCACGCCGCACTTCTCCACCTACTCGGCGCGCGGCGGGGCCTACACCATGGCGGGCGGCTGACCCCCGGGTCCGCCGCCGCACCTTCTCGCCACCGAAGTCGGATCCTCGCATGCCGTCGCACCTCCTGGTGGAGCGGGCGCTCGCGCTCATCCCCGACTCCGAAGAGTTCCGGCCGCTGAGCGACGCGGTGATCGGGACCTCCCGGATCGACTCCGAGAAGGTGTGGGCCCGCTCGGGGGCCTACGCCACGGTGGGGAAGCGCGTGGTGGACCCGGCGGGGCTGCGGGCGCTGATCCCGGAGCTGGCCGAGCGCGCACAGCAGCGGCTGCAGCGGCTCTTCGACCTGGTGCTGGAGGCGATCCAGAAGCAGGAGGAGGGCGACCTGGCCGCGGCGGCCGGGACGCTGGTGCGCGCGGGGGAGATGGAGGAGGAGGACCGGCGGCTGGACAAGGCGGAGCGGATCTACGGGCAGGCGCTGGAGATCGCCCGCGACCTGCGCGAAAAGGGCCCGCAGGTGCTGGCGCTGCGCAGGCTGGGGCGGGTGGTGCGGGCCGCGGGGCGGCTGGACGAGGCCTGGGGGTGGTACGAGCGGAGCTACCTGCTGGCGGTGGACGAGATGGACCTCGCGGGGCAGGCGGTGGCCTGCCAGGGGCTGGGGAACCTGTGCGACGACCGGGGACAGCGGGAGCAGGCGTGGACGTGGTACGAGCGCGGGCTGCGGCTGGCGCGTGGGCTGAGCGACCCGGGGCTGGAGTGGCCCTTCCACGCGAACCTTTCCATCCTGGCGATGCACCGGGGCGAGCTGTCGCGCGCCGAGGAGTCGCTGCGGCGCGCCCGGGCGTGCATCGAGGCCACGGGGGACGAGGGGGGGATGCTCTACTGGTTCAACAACCGGGGGCTCATCCTCATGGAGGGGGAGGACGCCCTGGGCGCGGAGGCGATGTTCCGGGAGGGGCTGGAGCGCTGCCGCAACCCGCTCTGGGAGATCCTGCTGCGGGTGAACCTGGGGGACGCGCTGGCGCGGCAGGACCGCTTCTTCGAGGCGGAGGAGGAGGCGCGCCGGGCGGAGGAGGCCGCCATCGCCCACCGCTACATCCCGCGGCTGGTGGAGGTGTACGGGCTCTTCGGGAAGATCGCGCGGCGGCGCTGCGACGAGGAGGGGTTCGTCTTCTTCGAGCAGGCGCTGAACGTCTGCCGGGAGCGGGAGCTGCCGGCGGTGAAGGAGGCCGGCGTGTACGAGGAGTACGGGCTGCTGCACCTGGCCTGCGGGCGGCGCACGGAGGCCGAGGCGTACCTGGAGCAGGCGCGCGCGGTCTACCGCGACCTGGGGCTGGGGCGGGACCTGGTGCGGGTGGACGGGGAGCTGGCGCGGGCGCGGGCGGTGGAGGAGCCGAAGCTCACGGCATAGGATGCACGTCCGGCGGGAAGGTGCAAGGCGGGCGCTCCGGGAACGGGGCGCCCGCCTTCCGCGTGGTGTCGCAACACCCGGGCACGTACGTTGCGCTCCGTTCGGGAGGAACCAGCGTCTTCCCCCCCACAGGAGCCGTCTCGTGAGAACACACCGCCTGGGATCCGTCCTCCTCCTCGTGCTCGCCCTGGTGGCGGGCGCCTGCAGCGACGGCCCCACCGACGCGCGGGCCAGGGTCGCGGGCACGTACGAGCTGCAGGACGTCAACGGGTCCTCCCTGCCGGCCACGATCGCGGTGGCTCCCGAGGGGCGCCTGGAGATCACGTCCGGGACGATGGTGCTGCGCGCCGACGAATCGTACACGGAGACGGTGCGGCTCCGCATCATCTTCAACGACGGACAGACCGAGACCGAGAGCTTCATCGAGAACGGCACGTACTCCATGACCGGCGGGACGATCACCTTCACGGTGCCGCCGAGCCTCGGGGAGGAGGGGTTCTCGTACACGGGGGAGGTGAGCGGCCGCACGCTCACCTACACGGCCCAGGGACTCACCGCCACCTACCGGAGATCGTAGGCCCCTACGCGACCACGGTCCGGTCGTCCAGGTAGTCGCGGAGCTGCCGCTCGTGGTCGTGCGCCAGGTAGCCGAAGGGGAGCCGCTCGATCGGGAACGCCTGGACGTCGCTGACCTCCAGGGCGTCCTGGATCTCCGGCTCCCCCTCCACCTCCGCCACCACGGTGACGTTCACGGCGTGCGTCCGCGGGTCGCGCTCCGGGGAGGAGTACACCCCCAGGAGCCGGCGGATGGTGACGATCCGCAGCCCCGTCTCCTCCTCCAGCTCGCGCTCCGCGGTGCCGGGCACGTCCTCGCCCCAGTCCATCATCCCCCCGGGAATGGCCCACCGGTCGTCGTCCACCCGCCGCACCAGCACGATCCGCCCGTCCGCGAGGACGGGGACTACCGAGACGCTGGGGACCGGATGGCGCAGCAGGAGGCGCATGGCCGTGCGGAGGTGGCGCCAGATCTGCCGCCCCTTCGACGAGCGCCTGCGCCGGTCCCGGAGTCGAACGCTCATGCTCGCCCGCCCGTGGTGGTGAGTTCCCGCCGCCCCGCCCGCGCGGCCCGGAGCGCGGCGCGCGCCTCGGCCAGCGCATCCGCCATCTCCGCGCGCCCGTCCTCGCCGATGGCCTCCCCGCCGAAGCGTGCACGCAGGTACAGCTCCACGGCCCGGGCCGCAGCTTCCGCGCCGGGGGCGCCCTCCCGCCGCAGCCGCTCCGCGAAGTCCAGCGGCCCCGGGCGGTCCTCGTCCGCGTACCCGGCGCGGGCGTAGGC
>DASYWD010000204.1 GCA_035936415.1 Longimicrobiaceae bacterium | reverse complement strand
GTGCGGCCTCCCCGCCGCGTGGTCCCCCGCGTCCCGCGGCCCCGGCGCGTCGCCATCGGCTACGCCCGCACCCCGAGCTCCCGCTCCCGCTCGGCGTCCAGGTCCTCCTCCACCCGCTCCACCCCCGGCCGGCGCCGGCGGAAGTAGCGCACCGCCTCGATCCCCAGGGCGCAGAACACCGCCCACACGAAGCCCGCCAGGTAGCCGGCGATCACGTCGGTGGGGAAGTGGACGCCCAGGTACATGCGCGAGAGCCCGATCAGCAGGATCACCACCGCGGTGGAAGCCAGCGTCAGCCGGCGCAGCAGCGGGGTGGGCTCCAGGCGGGCCACCAGGTACGCCAGGGTCAGGTAGACCACCATGGCGGTCATGGCGTGCCCGGAGGGGAAGGAAGACTGCCCCGCGTACGGCGCGCGCCAGGGGAAGAGGTCGGGGCGCGGGCGGTCGAACAGCGCCTTCAGGATGGAGTTGAGCCCCGTGGCCCCCAGCGCCGCCACCCAGAGCAGCGCCACGGAGTAGCGGTGCCGGCTCACCCACAGGAAGGCGCTGGCGACGGCGACCACCATCCACACCACCAGCCCCGCCCCGAGCGCCGTGACCTCCAGCGCCGCCACGGTGAGCCAGGGGGTGGCGCGCTCGTTGAGCCAGAGGAGCACCGCGTCGTCGAACGACTGCGTCCGCCCCTCCGCCACCCACTCCGCCAGCCCGGCGAACCCCCAGAGGAGGAGGAGCGCCACGACCATCCCCATGGCCAGGAAGGTCCCCACCGCCGCGTGGAAGCCCTTCACGTACCGTCCGATCCAGCGGAGCAGCCCGAAGAGCAGGTTGCGCAGGCGGTCGATCATCCCCTTGCGGGGGTGTACGCGTCGCTCCGGTCCCGGGGTGCGGATCGTCTGGCTCATGGGCCGGCGCGGGCGCAGGATCCGTACCCTTGCGCCCCCGCGCCGCCCGGTCTACCGTCCCCGCATGATCCGCCTCGAGGACGTCGTGAAGGAGTACTCCGCCCCGCCCTGGCGCGCAGCCTCGGGGCGGGTGCGGGCGCTGGACGGGGTCTCGCTGGAGGTCCCCCCCGGCACCGCGCTGGGGATCATCGGGCCCAACGGGGCGGGGAAGAGCACGCTGATCCGCCTGCTGCTGGGCTTCCTCCGCCCCACCTCCGGCGAGGTGGGCGTCGGCGGAATCCCCGCGCGCGAGTACGTGGAGCGGCACGGGATCGGGTACGTCCCGGAGTCGGTCGCCATCCCGCGGCGGTGGACGGTGCGGGGTGCGCTGGGCGCCTTCGCCGCGCTGGGGGAGGTGCCGGCCGCGGGGGAGCGCATCGACGGGGTGCTGGACGCGCTGGGACTGGAGGGGCTCGCCGGGAGGCGGGTGGGGGCGCTGTCGAAGGGGAACCTGCAGAAGCTCGCGATCGCGCAGGCGCTGCTGGGCCCGCGCAAGCTCCTCCTCCTGGACGAGCCGCTGAACGGGCTGGACCCGGTGTGGGTGGCGCGCCTCCGCGACATCCTGACGGCGTGGCGGGCGGAGGACCCGGAGCGAACCCTCCTGGTGGTGTCGCACAACCTCCGGGAGGTGGAGCGCGCCGCGGACCGGGTGGCGGTGCTCGCCGGGGGGAGGATCCGCGCGGAGCTGGAGCTGCGCAGTCTTCCGGCGGGGGGGCTGGAGGGGTGGCTGCACCGCGTCCTGGCGGACGAGGAGGCCGCATGATCCCGGTGACGCTGCGCGACTGGGCGCCCCGCTTCGTGCTCCTCCTCCTGGTGGTGTGGGTCCTCTACCTCCTGGAGCCGGGCTTCCACCAGCACGAGGCGGTAGAGGCCGGGCAGCTCCCCGTGGAGGAGCTGGGGCCGCTGGGAATCTCCGCCACCCTCTCGTACCTGGGCGGGCTGGTGATGATCGTCCTCCTGGCCGGATTCGTGTCCACCGATCGCCGGCACGGGTACGCGCACCTCTTCCTGTCGCACCCGGTGCGCCCGCTGGCGCTGTACGGGCTCCGCTGGGCGCTGGCGGCGGCGGTCGCGCTGCTCGCGGCGCTGCTCTTCCTGGTGCTGGGGCAGCTCCTGGCGTGGGGAGAGCTCCGCGGCGGGTGGTCGGGGCTCCTCCTCCCCGCCCTCTCCGTGCTGGTGTACGGGGGGCTGATGGCCTTCCTCTCCGCCGCCCTGCCGAAAGGCGACGCGTGGGTGGCGCTGGCCCTGTTCCTCCCCACCTTCTTCCCGCAGCTCCTCGCCTTCCTGGAGGTCGCGGTGAACCCGGCCGGGTACCGGCTCCTTCTCTTCCTCCTCCCCCCGCAGTGGGCCTTCCAGCAGGTGTACGTGGGGATCCTGGGCGGCGCCGCCGCCTGGGGCGCGGTGGCCTACGTGGCGGGGTACGGGCTCTTCTGGCTGGGGGCGGGCGCGGTGCTGGTACGCCTGCGGGAGTGGGCGTAGCGGGCGCGCGCTTGAGGCCGCCCGCGCGGATGCCGACACTCACTGGAGCACACACCATCCAGGGAGGAGGCAGACCATGTACTCGACCCGCACTGCGCCGGAGGGCGCCACACGCGACCCGGGCCGGCTCACCCCCCGGGAGCTGGCGAGCATCGAGGAGCGCGCCCGCAGCCTGGGCGGCAACTACGTGAACGTCGCCGCCGCGATGACCCTGGCCCGGCACGACGTGCCCGCACTCCTGGCCGAGGTCCGGCGGCTCCGGGAGCGGCTGGAGGAGGGTTCTTCTTGAGCCCGCGGCGCGCCCCCCGCTCCTAATCGTGGCGGTTCCAAACAATCGGCATTATAATTGAAGGAGTAGAGGGCACATCGTTCAGGAGAACCGTACGATGACACACAGGACCAAAGTTCGCCCCATCGGCACCTCCAGCGGCGTGATCCTCCCCAGGGACGTCCTGGAGGAGCTGAACGTCCAGAACGGCGACGAGCTCGCGCTCGTGCGCACGGAGAACGGAATCGAGTTGATCCCGTTCGACCCGGAGTTCGAGGAGATGATGTCCGTCTACCGCCGCGGCGCGAAGAAGTACCGGAACGCGCTGCGGGAGCTCGCGAAGTAGCCCGGTGGACGAGCCTCGCTGGCTTTCCCGGCGGCTGGTGGACGCGATCCACCTGGACCAGCTCCGGCAGCACGGGGGATCGCCCGGGGTGCGAGACGCCAACCTCATCGAGTCGGCCCTGCAGCGTCCGCTGGACAAGTGGCACTACGGCGGCGAACGCGACCTGATCGCGCTCGCCGCCGCGTACGGCTACGGCCTCATCAAGAACCACGGCTACGTCGACGGCAACAAGCGCGTCGGCTTCATCTGCACATACGTGTTCCTCGGGGCCAACGGCGTCGAGCTGGACGCGCCGGAGCCGGAGGCGGTGATGACGACGCTCTCGGTTGCGGACGGCAGCGCGACGGAGCAGGAGCTCGCCGCCTGGCTCCGGGCCCACTCCCGCCCGCAGGGCGCGCCGTAGGCGGACTTCTCCGGAAACACCCGCCGCCCCGGATAGCCCCGTTCCGTTGACAGGATCCCCCACCTCCGCCATTGTTCAGTCGCCTCGTAAGCCCGTTCGACATCCGCACGTGGCGTAGTCCGCCGCGCACCCGCTCGCTCCCCTGCCCCCGGGCCGCACGCATCTTCGGAGACGATCCGTGAATCCCCCTGCCGGCCGCCACGCACGCGCGTGGACCGCCGCGCTCGCCTCCGGGCGGGCGGGATGATCGCAGGGATCGTGCTGGCGGCGGGGCGCTCCCGGAGGATGGGAGAGCCCAAGCCGCTCCTCGTTTTCCGGGGAGCCACCTTCCTGGAGCGCGTCGTGCGTGCGCTGCGCGAGGGAGGGTGCGAGCGGGTCGTGGTCGTCGCCGGTCCGGAGGCGGATCCCGTCGCCCGGCAGATCGCGGATGCGGCCCGCGCGGCGGGGGCGGAGGTGGCGACCAACCCGGTCCCGGACGCGGAGCAGGTGGACTCGCTCCGCGCCGGGCTCGCCGCGCTCCCCCCGCAGGCGGAGGCGGCGGTGGTCGCCCCGGCGGACGTCCCCGGGAT
>DASYWD010000203.1 GCA_035936415.1 Longimicrobiaceae bacterium | reverse complement strand
CGACGGCGACCTCCAGGTCCAGCCGGCGCGCCTGCAGCTCGGCGTGGCGCTGCGCCCTGCGCCGCTGGCGGGCCAGCGAGCGCACCTTGGACTCCACCTCCGCGACCAGGTCGCCCAGGCGCTGCAGGTCGCCCTCGGCCTGCTCCAGCCGGCGCTGCGCGGCGCGGCGGCGGTCCTTGTACTTGCCGATCCCCGCCGCCTCCTCGAAGAGGGAACGCCGCTCCTCGGCGCGCTCGCTCAGCATGGAGTCGATCATCCCCGCCTCGATCACCGCGTAGGCGTTGGCGCCCAGCCCGGTGTCCCGCAGCAGGTCGTGGATGTCACGCAGGCGGCAGGCGTTGCGGTTCAGCGAGTACTCGCTCCCCCCCTCCCGGAAGACCTTTCGGGTGATCTCGATCTCGCTCTGCGGGAGCGCCACCCGGCCGTCCTCGTTGGAGAAGACGAGCGACACCTCGGCGAAGTTGAGCGGACGGCGCTTAGTGGTCCCCTGGAAGATCACCTCCTCCATCCGGGCGCCGCGCACGACGCTCGCCCGCTGCTCGCCCATCACCCAGCGGATGGAGTCGGCGACGTTCGACTTCCCGCACCCGTTGGAGCCCACGATGGCGGTGACGCCGTCGCGGAACTCGATCGTGGTGCGGTCGGCGAACGACTTGAAGCCGTGCAGCCGGAGGGACCGCAGCCTCATCTCGGCGCGGGCGCGGGGGCTCCTACGCGCTCCACCAGGCGCGCCTCGATCCCCCGGTCGGCCAGGATGCGCCGCATCCCCTCGGCGCTGGCGCTGTCGCGGAAGGCGCCGCCGTACACCCGCCAGCGCTCGCTCCCGTCCGCGTACGGGACGGCGACCGCGTACGAGGGGACCTCCGCCCGCAGGAGCGAGTCCGAGCGCGCCTGAGCCGCGGCGCGGTCGGCGACCTCGCCGAGGTCGAAGGCGAGCGGGGTGAACTGCATCATGCTCCACGCCCCCTGCGCGTCCGAGGCCTCCACCACGCGCGCCTCCACCAGCAGCTCCCGGAGCGCCGCGGCCTCCACGGTGTCGCGCAGCATCCCGGCGAGCACCTTGTAGTACACGACCCCTTCCACCGGCTCAGGGGAGACGTAGAGCGGGACCCCGGAGAGCCGCGCGGAGTTGCCCTCCACCATCTGCCGGGCGGCGCGGAGCGAGGCGAACGCCTTGGCCTGCACCGAGTACGGGAGCGCCTCGCCCGCAGGGGCGGCTGCCGGAGCCGGAGCCCGCCGCTCCGCCGTGGCGGCCGCGGGCGCCGCCTCGCCCCCGGACCCGCCGGTCCCCAGGAAGCCGTCGAGGAGCCCGGGGTTGGCCGCCAGCAGGAGAGAGCCGGCGGCGTAGAACAGCACCGCTCCCAGTACCACCAGCAGGACGGGCCGGAGCCACTTCCGCCGTTCCGGCCCCACCACCACCTCCTCGCGCCCGCGCTCCGCAGGCGCCGCGGGCGGCGGGTCGCGGAGGTCCACCGCCCGCGACTTCACGGCGCCGGGCGGCAGGGTGCTCGCCGGGATCCCGGCCGCGTACTCGCCGAGCAGCGGATCCGCGCGCTCTTCGTACGGGTCGGTCCAGGGGATCACCGCCGGCGGCACCTCCACACGGGGCCCGCCCGCGCCGGAGGCCTCGTCCGCCACGAGAGTCCCGTCGGACGCGGTCTCCGACGGGGCTTCCTCCTCCAGCAGGGTGTAGTCGTCCGGCCCGGCGTCTTCCTCATGCAGGGTGTAGCCGTCGTCCGGCGGGGCAGCCTCTTCCTCGGGGACGACCTCGTCCACGAAGAGGGCGTCTCCCCCGGGTGCGACGTCCCCGACGAGGGCGGCATCCTCCGCGAGCGTGGCGCCCGGCGGAGCCACGACGGCGCGCACCTGCAGCCCGGCGGGGAGCCGGTCGCGCAGCTCGGGGTCCGGCTCGCCCAGCACCAGGGCGGGCGGGGCCCACCCGGCCAGCGAGGCGAGCCCCGGCGAGCCGGCGGGGACGAAGAGGAGGAGGGTGGCGTGCGCGTCGCTGAACCCCGCCGCGATCCGCGGCCAGCGGGAGTGGCGGAGCACCGTCTCCGGCTCGGCGGCGTAGGTGCCGGCGGAGATCAGGTAGAACCCGCGGCCGGGAATCGGACGCGCCGTGCGGGCCAGCGAGGCGCCGTACAGGAACACGTCCACGATGCCGTCGAGGTTCTGCACCCCCACGCGCTCGTGCAGCACCGGATCGTCCAGGTGCAGGTCGGCCAGTACCACCCTTCGTCCCGCGCGCGCCCAGCCGGCGGCGAGCGCCACCGCCGCGTCCGCGGCCCAGGCCCGGTCCCGCGCCGCGTCCACCAGCAGCACCACCGGCTCCGGCGGCGCGGCGGCCCACTCCAGCTTAGCGGGGAGGGAGCCGGAGCCGGGGTCCAGGTGGTGGACGGGCGGCAGCGCCGTACCGCCGGGGAGGGTCGGGGGGAAGTCGCTCATGTCGATACGGAGGTCCCCTTCCGGGGGCGAGGGTGCGGACACCGCTACGGGGCGCGCTGCGACGAGGGAGCGGGCGACACGGGAGAACGGGAAAAGCTACAGACGGACCCGCGCCTCCCGCAAGCACTTCCGCCGCGGGAGAGGGGGTCCGGGAGGTGTGTCCACGGCCGGAAGCTCAGGAGGCCGGGGAGCCGGACTCCTCGGGAGCGACGTGGTGCTGGGGCGCGTCCCCCCAGAGCCGCTCGAGCTGGTAGAACTCGCGGGCGGCCGGGTGGAAGACGTGCACCACGAAATCGAAGTAGTCCACCAGCACCCAGCGGCCGCCGCGGAGGCCCTCGACGTTCACGGGCCGGACGCCCTCGTTCTTCAGCTCGCCGATGAGGTTGTCGGCGATCGCCGTCACGTGCGTGTCCGACCGGCCGGTGGCGATCACGAACCAGTCCGTGGCGCTGGACAGCCGGTCTAGGTCCAGCACGACCACGTCCGTGGCCTTGCGGTCGAGGAGGAGGTCCACGGCCCGCCGGACCTGCTGCGGGACCTTGAGGGCTTCGGGCGCGACTGCGGCTTCGCTCATCCGGGCGCGGGGTGCGGTCGTCGTGGTTGAAAGCTGCACGTGTCCGCGGAAGGTGCGGGACACGGCATGGAACGGCAAGATAGGGACCATCCGCGGGGCAGGAAGCAGCGTGGGGGGGGCCCCCCCCC
>DASYWD010000202.1 GCA_035936415.1 Longimicrobiaceae bacterium | reverse complement strand
GCGACCGGGTGCGCTGGCTGGCGGGCGGCGAGCTGGAGTTCCTCGGCCGCCTGGACGACCAGGTGAAGGTGCGGGGGTTCCGGATCGAGCCCGGCGAGGTCGAGGTCGCGCTCCGGCGGCACCCGGGGGTGGCCGACGCGGTGGTGGTGGCGCGGGACGGGGGGGAGGCGGGGGCCCGGCTGGTGGCCTACGTGGTCGCCGCGGGGGAGGAGGCCGGGGCCGGGGAGCTGCGCGCCCACCTGGCCGAGCGCCTGCCCGAGCACATGGTGCCCTCCGTCTACGTCCCCCTGGCCGAGCTCCCCCGCACCCCCGCGGGGAAGGTGGACCGCCGGGCGCTGCCGGACCCGGGGGCCGGGCGTCCGGAGCTGGCCTCCCCGTACGTCGCCCCCCGGGGCGAGACGGAGGAGCGGCTGGCGGCGCTCTGGGGCGAGCTGCTGGGGGTGGAGCGGGTGGGGGCGGAGGACAGCTTCTTCGCCCTGGGGGGGCACTCCCTGCTCGCCCTGCGGCTGATCTCACGGGTGCGGGAGACCTTCGGGGTGGAGGTGCCGCTCCCGCGCCTGCTGGAGCGGCCGACGGCGGCGGGGCTGGCGGCGGTGCTCGCGGAGGAGCAGGCGGGTCCGGGCGAGACGCCGGAGGAGCTCCCCCGCGCCGTCCCCGACCCGGACCGCCGCCACGAGCCCTTCCCCCTGACGGACGTGCAGCAGGCCTACTGGGTGGGCCGCAGCGCCGGGATCGAGCTGGGCGGGGTGGCGACCCACGTCTACCTGGAGCTGGAGCGGGAGGACCTCGACCTCGCCCGCTTCCAGGACGCATGGAACCGCCTGGTGCGCCGCCACGACATGCTGCGGGCGGTGGTCCTGTCCGGCCGCGAGCAGCGCATCCTCCCAAGCGTGCCGGAGTACCGCATCGAGGTGCTGGACCTCAGGGGCGCGGCGCCGGACGCGCGCGAGGCGGAGCTCGCCGCCCTGCGGGAGCGCCTGTCGCACCAGGTGCTCCCCGCCGATCGCTGGCCGCTCTTCGACCTGCGGGCGACCCTCCTCCCCGGGGGCGCCACCCGGGTCCACGTCGGCTTCGACCTCCTGATCGGCGACGCCCGCAGCTTCGTGGTGCTCCAGGAGGAGCTGCGCATCCTGTACGAGGATCCCGGGGCCGAGCTTCCGCCGCTCCGGCTCTCCTTCCGCGACTACGTGCTGGCGGCCGATTCGCTGCGGGGCGGCGAGCGGCACCGGCGGTCGCTCGAATACTGGCGCGCCCGGCTCCCGGAGCTCCCCGGGCCGCCCCCCCTCCCCCTCGCGGCGGACCCGGCCTCGCTCGGGGCCCCCCGCTTCGTGCGCCGCAGCGCCCACCTCCCCGCCGACGCCTGGCGGGAGCTGCGGCGCCGGGCCGCGGCGGCGGGGGTGACGCCCTCGGGGGTGCTCCTCGCGGCCTTCGCCGACGTCCTGGGGCGCTGGAGCGCGGCGACGCGCTTCACCCTGGACCTGACCCTCTTCCGCCGGCTCCCCCTGCACCCCGAGGTGGACCGGCTGGTGGGGGACTTCACCTCCATCTCGCTCCTGGAGGTGGACCGCACCGCCAGCCGCTTCGTGGAGCGCGCCCGCGCCGTCCAGGAGCGTCTCTGGGCGGACCTGGACCACGCCTGGGCCAGCGGGGTGGAGGTCCTGCGGGAGCTCGCCCGGAGCGGCCGGGGCGCTCCCGGGGCGCTCATGCCCGTGGTCTTCACGAGCGTGTTGGACGCGGGCGAGGAGGGCGACGCGCCCCCGGGAGCAGGGCTGGGGGAGGTGGTGCACAGCGTCAGCCAGACGCCCCAGGTCTGGCTCGACCACCAGGCCTACCCCCTGGACGGCGGGCTGGGGACGAGCTGGGACGCCGTGGAGGCGCTGTTCGCACCGGCGTTCCTGGACGCCATGTTCGCCAGCTACCGGGAGCTCCTGGAGCGCCTGGCGGCGGGGGAGGGGTGGGACGAGGAGGAGCCGGTGCGCCTCCCGGCCGAACAGGCGGCGCGCCGCGCGAGGGCGAACGCCACCGCGGCCCCGCTCCCCCCGGTGCTGCTCCACCAGCCCTTCGCCGAGC
>DASYWD010000201.1 GCA_035936415.1 Longimicrobiaceae bacterium | reverse complement strand
TCCCCGCGCAGGTGGCGCTCGCGCTCGTGCTCACCCTCGGCGCGGGGCTGATGCTGCGGAGCTTCCAGGAGCTCCGCGGCGTGAACCCGGGGTTCCGGGCGGAAGGCGTCCTCGCGCTGCGGGTGATGCCCCCCTCGGCAGAGTACTCGGAGCCGGAGCGGCTGCGGGGGTTCTGGGACGACGCCCTGTCGCGCGTGGCGGCCCTTCCCGGCGTGAGCGCGGTGGGTGCGATCCACCTCCTGCCGCTGGGCGGGAGCAACTGGGGCTCGCCCCTGACCGCGCAGGGGCGGGAGGGGCTTCCCGAGGTGGACTGGAGGGTGGTGACGCCCGGGTACTTCGGCGCGGCGGGCGTCCCGCTGGTTCGCGGCCGGGCGTTCACGGAAGCCGACCGGGAGGGGGCCGCGCCCGTGGCGGTGGTCAACCAGACGCTGGCGCGGCGCCTCTTCCCCGGAGAGGACCCGGTCGGGAAGCAGGTCTCCACCGTGTTCGAGGGCGAAGGCAGCTGGGTGACCATCGTGGGCGTGGTCGGCGACACGCGCGACCAGAGCCTGGCGACCCCGGCGCGCCCGCAGCTCTACCGCCCCTTCGCCCAGCGCTCCACCGGCTCCATGACGATGCTGGTGAGGACCCGCCAGGACCCCGCCGGGCTCTCCCGCGCGGTGCACGAGGCGGTCTGGTCGCTCGACCGGAACGTCCCCATCTCCGACGTCCGCCCGCTGGGGCGGGTCGTGTCCGAGTCGCTCTCGCAGCCCCGCGTGCTGGTGCTCCTGCTCGGCGGCTTCGGCGTCCTGGCGCTCGTCCTCGGGGCGATCGGCATCTACGGCGTGGTCTCCTACGGCGTGGCGCAGCGCTCCCGCGAGTTCGGGGTCCGCATGGCGCTGGGGGCGCGCGCGGGCGACGTGCTGCGCCTGGTGCTCGGCGGCGCCTTCCGCCTGGCGGCCGCCGGGGTGCTGGCCGGCGTGGCCGCGTCGCTCGTCCTGGCGCGGCTCCTCGCCTCGCAGCTCTACGGGGTCCGCCCCACCGATCCGGCCACCTTCCTGGGAGTGGCGGCGCTGCTCGCGGCCGTCGCCCTCGTCGCCAGCTGGCTTCCCGCGCGCCGCGCCACCCGCGTGGACCCGATGGTTGCGCTGCGCGCCGACTGAGTGCATCCTGACGCCATGCACTCCCCGACGCACGATCCTCCCCGCATCCTCGTCGCCGACGACCAGCCCGACGTCCTCGAAGCCCTCCGCCTCCTGCTGAAGGGGGAGGGCTTCCGGATCGAGACGGCGTCGTCCCCCGCCGGGATTCTGGCCGCCGTGCGCGACCGGGAGCTGGACGTGGTGCTCATGGACCTGAACTACGCCCGCGACACCACCTCCGGGCGCGAAGGGCTGGACCTGCTGGGCGAGCTGCAGGCGATGGACGCCACCCTCCCCGTGGTGGTGATGACCGCGTGGGGGAGCGTGGAGGGGGCGGTGGAGGCCATGCGCCGCGGCGCCCGCGACTACGTGGAGAAGCCGTGGGACAACGCGCGCCTCCTCGCCATCCTCCGCTCGCAGGTGGAGCTGGGGCGCGCCCTGCGGCGCACGCAGCGGCTGGAGCAGGAGAACTCGCGCCTGCGCAGCGACGGCCGCCCCGCCATGATCGCCGAGTCGCGCGCCATGCAGCCGGTGCTGCGGATGATGGAGCGCATCGGCCCCTCCGACGCGCACGTGCTCATCACCGGCGAGCACGGCACCGGGAAGGACGTGGTCGCCCGCTGGCTGCACGCCGTCTCCGGGCGCGCCGGGCGGGCGCTGGTCACGGTCAACGCCGGGGCTATCGCCGAGGGGGTGTTCGAGAGCGAGCTGTTCGGGCACGTGAAGGGCGCCTTCACCGACGCCCGCGCGGACCGCGTGGGCGCCTTCGAGCTGGCGGACGGGGGGACGCTCTTCCTGGACGAGATCGGCACCATGCCGCCGGAGCAGCAGGCCAAGCTGCTGCGCGTGCTGCAGACCGGCGAGTTCCAGCGCGTGGGCACCTCCCGCACCCGGAAGGTGGACGTGCGCGTGCTCTCCGCCACCAACACCGACCTCGCCCAGGCGGTGGCCGAGGGGCGCTTCCGCGAGGACCTGCTCTTCCGCCTGAACACGGTGGAGATCCACGTCCCCCCGCTGCGCGAGCGCCGCGAGGACGTCCCCCTCCTGGCGACGCACTTCCTCCACCGCCAGGCCGACGCGTACCGCAAGCACCTCACCGGCTTCGAGCCGGAGGCCATGCAGGCGCTCCTCTCCTATCCGTGGCCGGGGAACGTCCGGGAGCTGGAGCACACCATCGAGCGCGCGGTGCTCCTGGCCGAGGGGCCGCTGATCGCCCCGGAGGACCTGACGCTCCGCGGGCGCCGCTCCGCCTCCGCCGGCGCGGGTGCGGCCACGCTGGAAGAGATGCCGCTCGAGGAGGTGGAGCGCGTGCTGATCCGCAAGGCGCTGGAGCGCCACGCCGGCAACGTCAGCCAGGCGGCGGAGGCGCTGGGGCTGAGCCGGAGCGCCCTGTACCGGCGGCTCCAGCGCTACGGGCTGTGAGGTCTGGAACGGCTCTTCACAGCTCGTTCGGGCGTGCCCCCGCTGGCGCGGGGTCGGGCTGCGGCGCCGTAGAGCACGATACGACCGTGCTCAACGGCGGCGAGCCCCCGCAAACAGCCGCGGGGTCTCGCCCCTTCGGGCTCGCATCCCTCACGCGGGCTCCTCGCGAGGGGAGAGGGGGAGCACGACGGCGCCGAGTCTCGGGAAGCCCTCCCCCAGAATTGGGGGAGGGTGGCGGCTCTCAGGCCGCCGGGTGGGGGCCTGCCGGGTGGGGGCCCGCCCCGGGGGCGCGAGCCTTTCCTGCACCGTGACCCCCCCCTCCCCTCCCCGCCGCAGGCGGCGTCCCCCCAGCCACCAGCGCCGGGTCCTCCGCCTGGCGCTCCTGACCGGGCTCCCCGGCGCCGCGACGGCGCTCCTGCTGCTGTGGACGGGGCCGTACGACGACAAGCTCCGCTGGACCCTCACGCTGTTCGTCGTCGTGGGGTGGCTGGGGTTCGCGTTCACGCTGCGGGAGCGGGTGATCCGCCCGCTGCAGACGCTCTCCAACCTCCTCGCCGCCCTGCGCGAGGGGGACTTTTCCATGCGGGCGCGCGGCTCCGGGACCGACGACGCCCTCGGGCTCGCCTTCCTGGAGGCCAACGCCCTGGCCGACACGCTGCGCGAGCAGCGCGTCCGCGCGCTGGAGGCCACCGCCCTGCTCCGCCGCGTCATGGACGAGATCGACGTGGCCGTCTTCGCCTTCGACGAGGAGGCGCGGGTGCGGCTCGCCAACCGGGCCGGGGAGCGGCTCCTGGGGCAGCCGACGGAGCGGATCCTGGGGCGCACCGCGGCGGAGGTGGGGCTGGACGCCCCGCTGGAGGGCGAGTCGCCCCGCACGCTGGACCGCGCCTTCGCCGGGGGGAACGGCCGGTGGGAGGTGCGGCGGGCGCCGTTCCGGCAGGGCGGGCGCCCCCACCAGCTCCTGGTCCTGGCCGACGTGAGCCGCATCGCCCGCGAGGAGGAGCGCCAGGCGTGGCAGAGGCTGATCCGCGTCCTCTCGCACGAGATCAACAACTCGCTCGCCCCCATCCGCAGCATCGCCGGCACGCTGCAGGGGCTCCTGGGCGCCCCCGCCCGCCCCGACGACCTGGACGACGACCTGCGCAGCGGCCTGGCGGTGATCGCCGGCCGCTCCGAGGCGCTGAGCCGCTTCATGTCGTCGTACGCGCGGCTGGCGCGCCTCCCCCCGCCGGAGCGCGCGCCGGTGGACGTGGGCGCCTGGGTCCGGCGGGTCGCCGCGCTGGAGACCCGCCTCCCGGTGCGGGTGGTCCCCGGCCCGGAGCTCACCATCCCCGCCGACGGCGACCAGCTCGACCAGCTCCTCATCAACCTGGTGCGCAACGCCGCCGACGCGGCGCTGGAGACCGGCGGGGGCGTGGAGGTTGGGTGGCGCGAGGAAGGGGGGCGGCTGGAGGTCTGCGTCGAGGACGAGGGGCCGGGGCTCTCCGAGACCGCCAACCTCTTCGTCCCCTTCTTCACCACCAAGCCGCAGGGGACAGGGATCGGCCTGGTCCTCAGCCGCCAGATCGCCGAAGGGCACGGCGGCACCCTCGCTCTGGAGAACCGCGACGGCGCGCGCGGGACGAAGGCGCGGCTGACGCTGCCCGTGGCCTGAGCCGGGCGCCGTCCCCCCGCGCGTCGGTACGGGATGCGCAGAGCCC
>DASYWD010000200.1 GCA_035936415.1 Longimicrobiaceae bacterium | reverse complement strand
GCGTCCTGGTGCTGGACGCGCACGTCGCCCCGGTGCCGACGGGCGTCGCCGGCGAGCTGTTCGTGGGCGGCGCCGGGGTGGCCCGGGGCTACCTGGGACGGCCGGGGTTGACGGCGGAGCGCTTCGTCCCCGACCCCTTCGGCGCGGCGCCGGGAGCGCGCCTCTACCGGACCGGGGACCGGGTGCGCTGGCGGGCGGACGGGACGCTGGAGTTCCTGGGGCGGATCGACCGGCAGGTCAAGGTGCGCGGCTTCCGCATCGAGCCCGGCGAAGTGGAGGCCGCGCTCCGGGCCCACCCCGCTGTCGGCGACGCGGCCGTGGAGGCGCGAGGGGGGCGGCTGGTGGCCTACGTAGTGCTGGTCGCCGCGGAGGGCACGGCGCTCCCCCCCGCCGACGAGCTGCGGGCGCGGCTGCGGGAGCGGCTCCCGGAGCACATGGTCCCCTCCGCCTGGGTGGGGCTGGAGCGCTTCCCGCTCACCCCGGGCGGCAAGCTCGACCGGCGCGCCCTCCCCGACCCGGCGGCGAGCGACGCCCCGGAGCGGGAGTACGCGCCTCCGCGGACCCCCACGGAACGGCTGCTCGCGGAGGTCTGGAGCGAGGTGCTGGGGGTGGCGCGGGTGGGGATCCACGATCCCTTCTTCGCGCTCGGGGGCGACTCGATCGTCGCCATCCGGGTCGCCACCGCCGCGCGCAACGCCGGGCTGCGGATGGTCCCCCGGCAGCTCTTCGAGCACTCCACCATCGCCGAGCTGGCGCGGGTGGTGGGGAACGGCGCCGCGGTCCTCGCCGAGCAGGAGACGGTGACAGGCGAGGTGCCGCTGACCCCGGTCCAGAGCGGCTTCCTCGCGGAGGAGCCGGTGGCTCCGCACCACTTCAACCAGGCGCTGCTGCTGGTCCCGCCCTGGGCTCTCGATCCGCGGCTCCTGGAGGAGGCGCTCGCGGCACTGGCGGCGCACCACGACGCGCTGCGCCTCCGCTTCCGCCGTGAAGAGGGTGGCTGGACGCAGCGGCACGAGCCGGCCGGGGGCCGCGTGCCGCTGTCGACCATCGACCTGACGCGGCTGGAGGAGGCGGCCCGCGGCACGACCCTCGCCGGGGCGGCGGACCGCGTGCAGGCGAGCCTGGATCTGGAGCGGGGACCGCTGGTCCGGGCCGCCTCCTTCCACCTGGGCGACGGCGGACCGGGGCGGCTGCTGCTGGTGCTCCACCACCTGGTGGTGGACGGGGGGAGCTGGCACATCCTGCTGGACGACCTGGCGACCGCGTACGTGCAGCGGGAGCGCGGGGAGGCCGTGCGGCTCCCGGAGAAGACGACCTCCTGGAAGGCTTGGGCCGAGCGGCTGGCGGAGCACGCCCGCGCGCCGGAGACCGCCGCGGAGGCACGCTACTGGACCTCGCAGGCGTTCCTGGAGGCCGCGCCGCTGCCGCTGGACGACCCCCAGGGAGACGACACCACCGGTCAGACGGCGAGCGTGGTCGTGCAGCTCGACCCGGAGGAGACCGGGGCGCTGCTGCGGGACGTGACCGCCGCGTACGGCGCCCGCGTCGACGAGGTGCTGCTCGCCGCGCTGGCACGCACCCTGGCGCGCTGGACCGGAGACCGGTGGGTGCGGGTGGAGCTGGAGGGGAACGGCCGGGAGGAGGGGCGCTTCGAGGACCTGGACCCGTCGCGGACGGTCGGGTGGTTCACCCACCTGTACCCGGTGCTGCTGGAGCTGCCGGAGGAAGCGGACGCGGGCGAGACGCTGAAGGCGCTCGCGGAGCAGCTTCGCGAGGTGCCGCATGGGGGACTCGGACATGGGCTGCTGCGCTGGGCCAGCGGCGGCAGGGCCGGCGCGGCGCTGGCCTCGGCGCCGCGGGCGGAGGTGGCGTTCGGCTACGGGGGTGACCTGGAAGAGCTGCTCGCGGAGCACACCTTCTTCCGGCTCGCGCCGGAGCCGGCCGGCGCGACGCAGGACCCGCGGCGCCCGCGGACCCACCGCCTGGAGGTGAGCGGGGCGGTCTTCGGAGGCCGGCTCTCCGTGACCTTCGGCTACGGCGCGACGGTCCACCGACGCGAGACCATGGAGCGCGTCGCCGCCTGGTACGCCGGGGAGCTCCGCGAGCTCATCGGGCACCGCCGCCCCCCCGGGGGAGGAGGCCGCACGCCGGGCGACTTCCCGCTGGCGGGGCTGGACCAGGCGGCGCTGGCCGCGCTGGAGGGGAGCGGGGGCGGAGTGGAGGACGTCTACCCGCTGACCCCGATGCAGGAGGGGATGCTCTTCCACTCGCTCTACGCCCCCGACTCGGGCGTCTACGTGGGACAGTTCGGCTTCGTGCTGGAAGGGCCGCTCGACGTGCCGGCGCTGCAAGGGGCGTGGCAGGGCGCGGTGGCCCGGCACGAGGCGCTGCGGGCGAGCTTCGCCTGGGAGGGGCTGCCCCGGCCGGTGCAGGTCATCCGGAGCGAAGCGAAGCTCCCCGTCCAGGTGGAGGACTGGCGCGGGCTGGACGAGGCCGGACGGCAGGCGCGCCTGGAGCGCTACCACGAGGCGGACCGGGCGGCCGGGTTCGACCTGGGCTGCGCGCCGCTGATGCGGCTGGGGCTGTTCCGGTTGGAAGAAGAGGTGCACCAGCTGGTGTGGACGCACCACCACCTGGTGATGGACGGGTGGAGCCTGCCGCTCCTCTTCCGCGACGTACTGACGATCTACGCGGCGGCCGCGCGCGGGGAGGTGCCGCCGGCCGCGCGCGGGCCGCGCTACCGGGAGTACGTGGCCTGGCTGGAGCGGCAGGACCGCTCCCGCGCGGAGCGCTTCTGGAGGGAGGCGCTGGCCGGCTTCGATGCGCCCACCCCGCTCCCGGTGTCGCGGACGCCGCGGAGCGGGGGGGAGGGATACGGCGCCTCCACGCGGCTGCTGTCGCTGGAGCGGACGGTCGCGCTCGCGGAGCAGGCGCGGCGCAGGGGCGTGACGCTGAGCACGCTTGTCCAGGGTTCGTGGGCGCTGCTGCTGTCGCGGTACTCGGGCGAGGACGACGTGGTCTTCGGGGCGACCGTCTCCGGGCGGCCCGTGGAGCTGGCGGGGATCGAGGAGACGGTGGGGCTGTTCATCAACACGCTCCCGGTGCGCGCGCGCCTGAGGGCCGCGGCGACGACGTGGGACTGGCTGGCCGCGCTGCAGAAGGAGCAGGTGGAGGCGCGCGAGTACGACTACGCGCCGCTGGTGGACGTGCAGAGGTGGAGCGAGGTGCCGGCGGACGAGGCGCTGTTCGAGAGCCTGGTGGTGTTCGAGAACCTCCCGTTGGACCAGACGGTCGGCGAGCAGGCGGGCGACGTCGAAGGCGTGCGGGTGCGGAGCAACTTCCTGCTCGAGCAGACCAACTACCCGCTGACGCTGGTGGCGGACGCCGTCTCGCAGCTCAAGGTGGAGCTCCAATACGACCGCTGCCGGGTGGAGGCGGAGGAGGCGGAGCGGCTGGTGCGGCACCTGGAGACGCTGCTGGAGGCCATGGTGGCCGACCCCGCGCGGCGCCTTGCTGAGATCTCGCTCCTGCGCGACGCTGAGCGCGCGCAGGTGCTGGAGAGCTGGAACGCCACCGCGGCCGTGTACCCCCCGGCCTGCGTGCACGAGCTGGTCTCCGCGCAGGCCGCCCGCACGCCCGGAGCGGCGGCGGTGGTCTTCAAGGGCGAGACGCTCTCATACGCGGAGCTGGAGACACGCGCCAACCGGCTCGCCCACCACCTGCGTGCCCGGGGCGTCGGGCCGGAGTCACTGGTGGGCGTCTGCCTGGAGCGCACCCCCGAGCTGGTGGTCGCCCTGCTGGGCGTGCTCAAGGCCGGGGGCGCCTACGTCCCGCTCGACCCCACCTACCCGCGCGAGCGGCTGGGCTGCATGCAGGAGGATGCCGGCGTCTCGCTCGTCCTCACCTCACGCGCCCTGGCGGACGTGCTCCCCGCAGGCACCCGCACGCTCGCGCTCGACGCCGCGCGCGCCGCCGTCGAGGCCGAGCCGGACCAGGCGCCGGAGACGGGCGTGGTCCTCGAGAACCTGTCGCACGTGATCTTCACCTCGGGGTCGACGGGACGTCCCAAGGGGGTAATGATCCGGCACGCCTCGACCGTCGTCCTGCTGCACTGGCTGCGGGAGAACGTCACGGACGAGGAGCGCAGTGCGGTGCTGTTCTCCACCTCAATCAACTTCGACGTCTCGGTGGCGGAGGTCTTCGGGACGCTGGCCTGGGGCGGGAAGCTGGTGCTGGTGGAGAACGCGCTGGAGCTTCCCTCGGTCGCCGACGAGGGGGTCCGCCTGGCGGTCATGGTCCCCACAGCCGCGGCCGAGCTGCTGCGGATGGGCAACATCCCGTCGAGCGTGACCAGCTTCAACCTCGCAGGCGAGGCGCTGTCGAATGACCTGGCGCAGGGGCTGTACGCGATGGGCATCGTGGAGACGGTGCGCAACCTCTACGGGCCGACGGAGGACACCACCTACTCCACCGGCGCGGTGGTCCCGCGGGGAGCGGAGGGGGTGACGATCGGCCGGCCGCTGGCGAACACGCAGACGTACGTGCTGGACACGAGCCTCCAGCCGGTGCCGGTGGGTGTGCCCGGGGAGCTGTACCTGGCAGGCGACGGGCTGGCGCGGGGGTACGCGAGCCGGCCGGAGCTGACGGCCGAGCGCTTCGTCCCGGACCCGTTCGGGCCGGCAGGGGGGCGGCTGTACCGCACGGGCGACCGGGCACGGTGGCTGGCATCAGGCGAGCTGGAGTACCTGGGGCGGCTGGACGGCCAGGTCAAGGTGCGCGGCTTCCGCATCGAGCCAGGGGAGATCGAGGCGGCGCTGCGGGAGCATCCGGAAGTGCGCGAGGCGGTGGTGCTGGCTCGGGAGCACGCGCCGGGCGACCGGCGGTTGGTGGCCTACGTGCTCCTGGCGGCGGGGACGGGGATCGGCGGGGCGGAGCTGCGGGCACATCTGCAGGAGCGGCTCCCGGAGCACATGGTGCCGGGTGCCTTCGTGGGGCTGGACGCCCTCCCACGCACCGCCAGCGGCAAGCTGGACCGGCGGGCCCTCCCCGCGCCCGGCGGCGGGCCGGACGCCGCGGAGCACATGCCGCCGCGAACTCCCGTGGAGGCCGTCCTGGCACAGGTGTTCGCGAGGGTGCTGGGCCATGAGGGGGTGGGGGTCCACGACAACTTCTTCGCGCTCGGGGGGCACTCGCTGCTCGCGACGCGCGTCGTCTCGGGGGTACGCGAGGAGCTGGGCGTGGAGCTGCCTCTGCGGGCGCTCTTCGAGGCGCCCACCGTGGCGGGGCTGGCCGGGCACGTGGAAGCGTCCCTGGATTCGGCACGCTCCGTCTCCGGACGGATCACCCGCCGCGAGGGGAACGGGCCCGCGCCGCTGTCGTTCGCGCAGCAGAGGCTCTGGTTCATCCACCAGCTCGACCCCGCGAGCAGCGCGTACCACATGCCGTTCGCGCTCGGGCTGCGCGGTGCGCTGGACGTGGAGGCGCTGCGCCGCAGCCTCGCGGAGCTGGTGCGTCGCCACGAGGCGCTGCGCACCGTCTTCGCGGCGGAGGGCGGGGAAGCCGTGCAGGTGGTCCTCCCCCCGTCGCCCGTGCCCTTCCCGGTGCTGGACCTGGCCGGGCTCCCGGAGCAGCCCCGCCGCGCGGAGGCGCTGCGCCGCGTCGTCGAGGAGGGCCGGCGCCCCTTCGACCTGGAGCACGGGCCGCTGCTCCGCGTGCTGCTGGCGAGGCTGGCCGACCAGGAGTGGGTGCTCTGCTTCACCCTGCACCACATCGTCAGCGACGGCTGGAGCATCGGGGTCCTGGTGCAGGAGGTCTCCGCCCTCTACGGCGCCTACTCGCGCGGCGAGTCGCCCGTCCTTCCCGCGCTCCCGGTGCAGTACGCGGACTTCGCCGCCTGGCAGCGGGCGTGGCTCACGGGAGAGACCCTGGAGGCGCAGCTCCGCTACTGGCGCCAGGCGCTCGACGGCGCCCCGCCGCTGCTGGAGCTGCCCACCGACCACCCGCGCCGCAGTTCGTCCAGTGCAACGAGCGCCACGGGGCGCCAGTTCGTGCTGTCGGCGGAGACGACGCGGGGGCTGCGCGAGCTGGGGCAGCGCGGGAGCGCCACGCTCTTCATGACGCTCCTGGCCGGGTGGCAGACCCTCCTGGGGCGCTACGCCGGGAGCGCGGACGTGGTGGTCGGGACCCCCATCGCCAACCGCACCCGCGCCGAGCTGGAGCCGCTCATCGGCATCTTCGTCAACACCCTCGTGCTGCGCGCCGACCTGGGCGGCACGGAACGGCCCAGCTTCCGCCAGCTGCTGGGGCGGGTGCGGGAGACGATGCTGGGCGCCTTCGCGCACCAGGACCTCCCCTTCGAGCGCCTGGTGGAGGAGCTGGCGCCCGAGCGCAGCCTGACGCACAACCCGCTCTTCCAGGTCATGTTCGCCCTGCAGAACGTGGAGCGGGGAACGCTCACCCTGGGCGAGCTGGAGATGGAGCCGCTCAGTGGGGGTGAGGCCGGGGCCAAGTTCGACTTGGGGGTGACGCTCATCGAAGCCGAGGAGCGGATCGAGGGGCGGATCGACTACCGCACCGACCTGTTCGACGGCTCCACGATCGAGCGCCTGGCGGAGCACTTCCTCCTGCTGCTGGACGTGGCGGCCGCCGAGCCGGACCAGCGGATCTCCGAGCTGCGCATGGTGAGCGCGGCGGAGGAACGCCAGCTCCTGGGGGAGTGGAACGCCGCGCGGAGCTACCCGGAGGAGAAGCTGGTGCCGCAGCTCTTCGCGGAGCAGGCGGCGCGCACGCCCGACCTCGTCGCCGTGTCCGGGGATCAGAGTGCGCTCAGCTACGCCGAGCTGGAGGGGCGCTCCAACCGGCTGGCGCATGCGCTGCGGGGCATGGGCGTGGAGCCGGAGACGCCGGTGGGCGTCTACCTGGAGCGGGGGCCGTCCCTGCTGGAGGCGGTGCTGGGGATCTGGAAGGCGGGCGGGGCGTACGTGCCGCTGGACCCCACGTACCCCGCGGGGCGCCTGGAGTACATGCTGCGCGACGCGGGCGTGACCGTGCTGGTGACGCAGGAGCGCCTGCGCGACACCCTTCCGGTGCTCGGCGCCCGGGTGCTGCTGCTGGACGCGGACGCCGGACGCATCGCGGCGGAGAGCGCCGCGGCGCCCCCGGTGGAGAGCGAGGGGAGCCAGCTCGCGTACGTGATCTACACCTCGGGGTCGACGGGGCGGCCCAAGGGGGTGCGCGTCACCCACCGTGCCCTGCTGCACACGCTGCTCGCCGCACAGGAGGCCTTCGCCTTCGCGGCCGGCGAGCGGATGCCGTCGCTGGCGAGCTTCGCCTTCGACATCTGGCTCTTCGAAGCGGTGCTCCCGCTGCTGGGCGGGGGCGCCGTGCGCATGGTCGCGCGCGAAGAGGTGCTGGAGACGGAGCGCCTGGTGGAGGGTCTGGCCGACTGCACCGCGCTGCATGCCGTCCCCGCGCTGATGCGCGAGATCGTGCGGGTGCTGCGGGGCAGGGGGAGCACCCTGCCGGGGCTGCGGCGGGCGTTCGTGGGCGGGGAGGCGGTCGCGCCCGAGCTGCTGGAGGAGATGCGGGAAGTGTTCCCCGCGGCGGAGGTGCACGTGCTCTACGGCCCCACGGAGGGGGCGGTCATCTGCGCCTCGCACGTGGCGCGCGAGAGTGGGGCGCGTCGGCAGTGGGTGGGCCGCCCCCTGGGCAATGCCTCGCTCTACGTGCTGGACCGCGCGCGCCAGCTGGTCCCGGTGGGGGTGCCGGGCGAGTTGTGCATCGGCGGGGCGAGCGTGGCGCGCGACTACCTGGGCCGTCCGGAGCTGACGGCGGAGAAGCTCGTTCCGGACCCGTTCTCGGGGGAGCCGGCGGCGCGGCTGTACCGCACGGGGGACCGGGTGCGCTGGACCGCGGAGGGCGAGCTGGAGTTCCTGGGGCGGATGGACGAGCAGGTCAAGATCCGGGGGTTCCGGATCGAGCCCGGGGAGGTCGAGAGCGCGCTGGGGGAGCAGTCGGGGGTGCGGGAGGCGGTGGTGCAGGTGCGGGAGGACGTGCCGGGGCAGAAGCGCCTGGTGGCGTACGTGGTGCCCGAGAAGACGCGCTCGTGCGAGCTGTGGCCTTCGATCGGGGAGTACTTCGTCTACGACGAGCTCATCTATCAGGGGCTCACGCAGGACGAGCGGCGCATGGCGCGCTACCGGACGGCTCTGGAGCGGCACGCCGCCGGACGTGTGGTGCTGGACGTCGGTACCGGAGCGGACGCCATCCTGGCCCGGATGGCCGTGGAGGCAGGGGCGCGGCACGTCTACGCGATCGAGCTGCTGGAGTCCGCGTACCGGAGCGCGCGGGAGCGCATCCGGGCGCTGGGGCTGGAGGACCGCGTCACGCTCGTTCATGGGGACGCCCGCACCGTCACGCTCCCCGAGCTCGCAGAGGTGTGTGTCTCGGAGATCGTGGAGGCGATCGCCGGGGGTGAGGGTGCCGCGGTGATCCTCAACGACGTGCGCCGGCTCCTCGCGCCGGGCGCGGTGATGATCCCCGGGCTCACCCTCACCTGCATGGCCGCGGTCACGCTCCCGGAGGAGATCCGGCGGAATCCGCGGCTGAGTTCGGCTGCCTCCTACTACGTGGAGAAGATCTTCGCGGAGGTGGGAGAGCCGTTCGACATGCGCCTGTGCATCCGCGACTTCCCCATGGACCACCGGCTCTCCGGCATCGGAACCTTCGAGGAGCTGGACTTCGGTGCCGGTGCGGTGGCGCCGGAGTACGTGCGGCGCGAGACACTGGTGATGGAACGGGCGGGGCGCGTGGACGGGCTGCTGCTCTGGCTGCGCATGGAGGTAGCCGAGGGCGGAGTGCTGGACATCATGGAGGAGGAGACCGCCTGGTTCCCCGTCTACTTCCCCCTGTTCGATCCCGGCGTGGAGGTGATCGCGGGTGACCGCGTCGAGGTGGAGTGCTGGAGCGCCCTCTCGGACAACGGAGTCGCGCCGCACTACGGGGTGCGCGGACGCCTGGTGCGGGTGGGCCGGGCGGATGTCGCCTTCGACTTCACCTCCTGGCACCATGGTGGAGGATACCGGACCAGCCCCTTCTATCGGACCCTGTTCGCGGAGGAGGGTGGGGCGCGGGTGCAGGCTCGGGATGTCGGGCTGGTGGAGACGCTGCGCACCCGGCTGGGGGAGCGGCTGCCGGAGTACATGGTGCCGTCGGCCTTCGTGGTGCTGGACTCTCTGCCTCTGAGTGCGAACGGCAAGCTGGACCGGCGCGCCCTGCCGGCGCCGGAGCCGTCGGTCGGGGAGGGGTACGTGGCGCCGCGCACGCCGACGGAGGAGCTGCTCTGCGCGATCTGGAGCGAGGTGCTGGGGGTGGAGCGCGTCGGCGTGGAGAAGAGCTTCTTCACGCTGGGCGGCCACTCGCTCCTGGCGATGCGGGTCGTCTCCGGCGTGCGGCGGAGCCTGGGCGTGGAGGTGCCGCTGCGGGCGCTGTTCGAGGCGCCCACGGTGGCCGTGCTGGCCGGACGCGTCGACGCGCTCCTTCGGGCAGGCGGTGCCGCGGCGCTCCCGGCGATCGAGCGGGCGCCGCGGGGGGGGCGGCTGCCGCTCTCCTTCGCGCAGCAGCGGCTCTGGCTGGTGGACCGGCTGGAGCCGGAGAGCGCCGCCTACAACATGCCCTTCGCGCTGCGCCTGCGGGGCGCGCTCGACGAGGGCGCGCTCCAGCGGAGCCTGGACGCCCTGGTCCGGCGCCACGAGACCCTGCGCACCACCTTCGCGGAGCACGAGGGCGCGCCGGTGCAGGTGGTCCACCCGGCGGGCCCCGTCACGCTGGAGACCGTCGACCTCCGGGGAGCCCGGGACGCCGGGGCGGAGGCGGAGCGCCTGGCGGAAGCGGAGGCGCTGCGCCCGTTCGACCTCGCCGGGGGGCCGCTGCTGCGGAGCGCCCTGCTGCGGCTGGGCGAGGACGACCACGTGCTCCTCTTCACCCTGCACCACATCGTCAGCGACGGCTGGAGCACCGGCGTGCTGGTGCGCGAGGTCTCGGCGCTCTACGGCGCCTTCACCCGGGGCGAGGAGCCGGCCCTGCCGGAGCTGCCGGTGCAGTACGCGGACTACGCTTCCTGGCAGAGGAAGTGGCTGTCGGGCGAGGTGCTGGACGCGCAGCTCGAGTACTGGAAGGAGCGCCTGGCGGGCGCGCCGCCGCTGCTGGAGATGCCCACCGACCGGCCCCACGCGGCCGGGCTGGGCGCCGTCGCAGGGAGCCATGACTTCGTCCTCCCGGCCGGGCTGACCCGGGAGCTGCGCTCCCTGGCCCAGCGCGAAGGGGCGACGCTCTTCATGACCGTGCTCGCGGCCTGGCAGGCGCTGCTCGGCCGCTACGCCGGCCAGGACGACGTGGTGGTGGGGAGCCCGGTCGCGGGGCGGAGCTCGGCGGAGACCGAGGGACTGATCGGCTTCTTCGTGAACCTGCTGGCC
This sequence comes from Longimicrobiaceae bacterium, assembly GCA_035936415.1. NCBI lineage: Bacteria > Pseudomonadati > Gemmatimonadota > Longimicrobiia > Longimicrobiales > Longimicrobiaceae > Longimicrobiaceae bacterium. The sequence continues at coordinate 849 of DASYWD010000200.1, read as the reverse complement.
ATGAGGGGCGACCTGTCGGGCGATCCCACCCTCGGCGATCTCGTCCGCCGTGCCCGGGAGGCCGCGCTGGGGGCGTACGCCCGCCAGGACGTCCCCTTCGAGCGGCTGGTCGACGAGCTGGACGTCGAGCGCAGCCTGACGCACTCCCCGCTGTTCCAGGTGACCTTCTCCCTGGAGCGGGTGCAGCGCGGCGAGCGGCTCTCGCTCGGCGAGGTGGGGGTGGAGCAGTTCGAAGCCGGGGCCGGGATCGCCAGGTTCGACCTGGAGCTGTCGGTTGTGGATGGGGACGAGGAGACGCTGACCGGGACGCTGGTCTACCGGGCGGCGCTGTTCGACGCGGAGACGATCGAGCGGATGGTGAGGCACCTGCGGGTGCTGCTGGAGGCGATGGCCGCGGACCCGGGGCGGCGTCTCTCGGAGGTATCGCTGCTGGAGGAGGGGGAGCTCGCCCGGGTGCTGGAGGGGTGGAGCGGCGCCGCCCTGGAGTACCCGCGCGAGCGCTGCGTCCACGAGCTCTTCGCCGGGCATGCCGCCCGGACGCCCGATGCCCCCGCGGTCGTCTTCGGCGACGGTACCCTCACCTACGCGGAGCTGGACCGCCGGGCCAACCGGCTCGCCCACCACCTGCTCGCCCGGGGCGTCGGGCCGGAGTCACTGGTGGGCGTCTGCCTGGAGCGCTCCGCCGACCTGGTCGTCGCGCTCCTGGCTGTCCTCAAGGCCGGGGGCGCCTACCTCCCGCTGGACCCCGCCTATCCCGTCGAGCGCCTGGCCTTCATGGTCCGCGACTCCGGCGCCCGGCTGGTGGTCACCAGCGAGGCGTTCCGGGCCCGCCTCCCGGAGGGGGCGGAG
>DASYWD010000199.1 GCA_035936415.1 Longimicrobiaceae bacterium | reverse complement strand
GGGGAGAACATCGCCGCAGTTCGGCACCCTCGCGGAGAGGGTCGCAGGGAGGGGGCGGGGGTGGTCGGAGGAAAAAGCCTTGTGTCCGAGCGCAGCGAGTTTGGCTTTTTCCGGAGCGCCACCCCCGCCCCCGACCGCCCGCGCGACATCCCCACCCTCACCATCGTCCCCCTACCCGGCCGTCACTGCCAACAGGTGCGCCTCGGTCTCGTCGGCGGTCCGGTTCCACGTGAACTGGGCCGTGAAGTCCAGCGCCGCGCTCCCCAGCTCCGCCACCCGCTCCGGCGAGCGCGCCAGCGCCTCGAGTGCGGCGGCGAGGGCGGCGACGTCGCCGTGGGGCACCAGGACTCCGGTGCGGCCGTCGAGCACGGACTCGCGGAGGCCGGGGGAGTCGCTGGCGACGGTGGCGGTGCCGCAGGCTGCGGCCTCCACGTTGGTGATCCCCCATCCCTCCTTGGGCGAGGGGAACACGTTCGCCCACACCGTCCGGAACAGCTCCCGCTTCCGCTCGTCGGTGACGAACCCCAGGAACTCCACCCGGTCGCCCAGGCGCAGACCGGAGGCCAGGGCGCGGAGCTGCGGCTCGTGGTCGCCCTTCCCGCCCACCAGGAGCCGCACGTGCGTTCCGCGGTCGCGCAGCGCGGCGACGGCGCGCAGGACGAGGTCGATCCCCTTGTAGCGCCGCAGCCGTCCCAGGTACAGGAAGGTGGGCTCGGGGAGCCGCGCCCCCCCGGGACCCGGCGTGTAGAAGGCCAGGTCGAGGCCGGGGTAGATCACGCGGACGTCGCTCGCCCGCAGACCGCGCGCCACCAGGTCCTCCGCCGTGCTGCGGGAGATGGCCTGCGCAGGGACGCCGCGGTACACGGGACCGATGGGGCGCTCCAGGAGCCAGGTCGCGGCGGCCAGCGGGAAGGACGCCTCCCGGAAGGCCGTCGCGCCGAACAGGTGGTGCACCAGGAGGACCACGGGGCGCCCCGCCCAGAGCGGCGCGAAGGTCGGTACCTTGTTCAGCGCCTCCACCACCGCGTCGAAGCCCTCGCGCGCGAGCTCGCGGCGGTAGTAGCCCGGGGCCAGCGCGCCAAAGGTGTGGCGGCCGCCCACGCGGTGCACGTCCATCCCGTCCAGCCGCTCCCGCTGCGGCGCCCCCTCCCAGCCCGAGACGAGGAGCGACACCCGGTGCCCGCGCGCCGCCAGCCGCCCGAACGTCTCGTGGACGTGGACCTCGGCGCCTCCCGCCTGCGGGTTGAGCCGGTCCTGCCAGTTGACGACGAGCAGCTTCACCGCTCGCCCGCGGCCTCCCCCGGGAGCGCGCTCCGCATCACCGCGTCGAGCACGCCGTTGACGAAGCGCGGGCTCTCGTGGGTGCCGTACTTCTCCGCCAGCCGCACCATCTCGCGGATGGAGAGGCGCGGGGGGACGTCGTCCACGAAGAGCATCTCGGCCACGCCCAGGCGCAGGACGTTGCGGTCGATCACCGAGAGGCGGGCGAGCCGCCAGTTGGTGAGCGCGTCCTGCAGCATCCGGTCGATGCGCTGCTGGTTGACCGCCACCAGCCGCACCAGCACCTCAGCGTAGGGGCGGTTCTGCGGCGACACGCGCAGGTTGGCGAAGAGGTCCTGCAGCGTGCGGACGGCCGCCTCGGGGTCGGCGCCGCGCGCCTCCCAGGCGTAGAGCGCCTGGAGCGCCCAGCCGCGGGCGCGGCTGCGCGACTTCACGTGCGGGCCTCCCCGTCCATGCGCGCGAACAGGTCGGCCATCTCCAGCGCCGTCATGGCCGCGTCCCAGCCCTTGTTGCCGGCCTTGGTCCCGGCGCGCTCGATCGCCTGCTCGATGGTGTCCGTGGTGAGCACCCCGAACACCACCGGCACGTCCGTGCCCGCGGCCACCGCCGAGACCCCGCTGGCGACCTGCCCCGCGACGTAGTCGAAGTGCGGCGTCCCCCCCCGGATCACCGCCCCCAGCGCGATCAGCGCGTCGAAGCGCTCCGCGCGCGCCAGGCGGCGCAGCGCCGAGGGGATCTCGAAGGCGCCGGGGACCCACACCGCCTCGACGTCGTCGTCCGACACCCCGTGCCGGAGCAGGCAGTCGCGCGCGCCCAGGAGGAGCTGCCGAGTCACCAGCTCGTTGAAGCGTCCCACCACGATCCCGAACCGCCGTCCCTCGCCCCGCAGCATCCCCGAATGCTCGATCATCTTCGCTCCAGTCAGGTTCTCCGCCGCCACCCGCTCACACCGGAAAGAGGTGCCCAAGCTTGTCCCGCTTCGCCGCCAGGTACGCCTGGTTGTGCGGGTTGGGCTCCACCCGCAGAGGCACCTGCTCCGTGACCGAAAGGCCGTACCCGTCCAGCCCGACGATCTTCTTCGGGTTGTTGGTCAGGATGCGGATGGACGACAACCCCTGGTCCAGCAGGATCTGCGCGCCGATCCCGTAGTCGCGCAGGTCCGGGCGGAAGCCCAGCGCCTCGTTGGCCTGCACCGTGTCCATCCCCCCGTCCTGCAGCGCGTACGCCCGCAGCTTGTGCACGAGCCCGATCCCCCGCCCCTCCTGCCGGAGGTAGACGATGACGCCGCGCCCCTCGCGGTCGATGGCGCTCATCGCCGCGTCGAGCTGCTCGCCGCAGTCGCAGCGGAGCGAGTGGAACACGTCGCCGGTGAGGCACTCGGAGTGCATCCGCACCAGCACGCTCTCCTCCCCCCCCAGCTCGCCCTTCACCATGGCCACGTGCTCGAACTGGTCCAGCTCGTTGCGGTAGGCGATGATCTTCCAGTCGCCGTGCGGCGTGGGGATCACCGCCTCCGCTTCCCGCACCACCAGCCGCTCGCTCTGGAGCCGGTACGCCACGATGTCGGCGACGGTGATGAACTTCAGCCCGTGCTTCTGCGCGAAGACCTCCAGCTCCGGGCGGCGGGCCATGCTCCCGTCGTCGTTGAGGATCTCGCAGATCACACCGGCGGGCTCCAGCCCGGCCAGGCGGGCGAGGTCCACGGAGGCCTCCGTCTGCCCCACCCGGCGCAGCACTCCGCCGGGGCGGGCGCGCAGCGGGAAGACGTGGCCGGGGCGGCGCAGGTCGGCCGGCTTCGCGTCCGGGGCGAGACACACCTGGATCGTCTTCGCCCGGTCGGACGCGCTGATCCCGGTGGTGACCCCGTACCTCGCCGCCGCGTCCACCGACACGGTGAAGGCGGTCCCCTGCGCCTCGGTGTTGAGCTCGCTCATGGGGCGCAGGTCCAGCGCGTCCGCGCGCTCCGGCGTGAGCGCCAGGCAGATGAGCCCGCGCCCGTGCACCGCCATGAAGTTGATGATCTCCGGCGTGACGGCCGAGGCGGCGCAGACGAGGTCGCCCTCGTTCTCGCGGTCCTCGTCGTCCGCGACGATCACCATCCGGCCGTCCCGGATGTCCTGTATAGCGTCTTCGACGCGATCGAAAGGCATGTCCCGTACCGCTGAAAAAGAAGTTGCCGCCGGGAAGATAGGTCCCCCGGCGGCCTGCAACTAGTACCCCGGCGAGCCGGGGAGGTCCTCGCCCGCGCTTCCCGGCCCTCCGTCCCCCACCCGCCCGCGCTCCAGGAGGCGCCGGACGTACTTGCCGATCAGGTCCCCCTCCAGGTTCACCCGCGCCCCCGGGGCGAGGTCCGCCAGGTTGGTGTGGGCCCAGGTGAAGGGGACGATGGACACCTGCGCCACCCCGGGCGCGGGGAGGGCGTTCACCGTCAGGCTGATCCCGTTCAGGGTGATGGAGCCGTGCAGGATGGTGACCTCGTCCACCTCCGGCGGGAGGGTGAAGTCGATCAGCACCAGCTCGCCGCGCGGGACGACGGACACCACCTCGCCCACCCCGTCCACGTGTCCCTGCACCAGGTGGCCTCCCAGGCGCGCGCCGAGCGCGGCCGCGCGCTCCAGGTTCACCCGCCGCCCGACGGCGAGCTCGCCCAGCGTGGTCCGCCCCAGCGTGGTCGCCACCGCCTGCACGGTGTAGCCGTCCTCGTCGAAGGCGGTGGCCGTGAGGCAGACCCCGTCCATGGCGATGCTGTCGCCCAGCGCGATCCCCTCCAGGACCGTGCGTGCCCGGATGCGGAACTCCACCCCGTTCTGCAGGTCGCGAACCGCCGCGACCGTCCCCACCTCCTCGATGATCCCCGTGAACACGCCGCGCTACTCCGCCGCCAGGGTGACCAGGGTGTCCGGCCCGAACGCCTCGGTCCGGAGCCGCCGCCAGCGCTTCGCCTCGCCGACGGCGGGGCTGGCGATCCCGGCGAACGGGCTCGCGCCCTCCGGCCCGAGGAAGAGGGGCGCGTAGAAGAGGTGCAGCCGGTCCACCAGGCCGGCCTCCAGCAGCGCCGCGGAGAGCGCCGCGCCCCCTTCGCAGAAGAGCGAGGAGACGCCGGCGCGCCGAAGCTCCCGGAGCCCGTCCGCCAGCGTCTCCGCCGCGAGGACCCGGACGCCGAGCGCCTCCAGCGCCGCGCGCCGCTCCCCGGGGGCGTCCGGCCGGGAGACGAGGGCCACCGGCACCTCTCGCGCGGTCCGCGCGAGGTGCCCGTCCGCCGGGAGGCGGAGCGCCCGGTCGAAGACCACGCGCGTAAGCGGGACGCGGGGCTCCACCGGGCCGCGCACGGTGAGCTTGGGATCGTCCGCCAGGGCGGTGCCGATCCCCACCCCCACGGCGTCGAAGCCGGCGCGCATCCGGTGCACCTCTTCCCGGGCCAGGTCGCCCGTGATCCACACCGAGCGGCCGTCCCGGTCCGCGACGCGAGCATCCAGCGAGAGGGCGAGCTTCAGCTCCGTCCACGGGCGCTCCGGCCCGGCGAGGGCGTGGAAGAAGGCGGCGTTCAGGTCGAGCGCCGCCCGCAGCTCCACGCCCCGGACCACCTCCACCCCAGCCCCCTCCAGGAGCGCGCACCCGCCCGCCGCCTTCGGGTTGGGGTCCGAGGCCGCGAACACCACGCGCCGCACGCCGGCCGCGAGGATCGCGTCGGTGCACGGCGGCGTCTTCCCGTGGTGGGCGCACGGCTCCAGTGTCACGTACAGCGTGGCTCCCCGCGCCGCCTCGCCAGCCGCGCGGAGCGCCTCCACCTCGGCGTGGGGGCGGCCGTACTCCGTGTGGTACCCCTCCCCCACCACCTCGCCGCCGTTCACCACCACCGCTCCCACGAGCGGGTTGGGGGCCACGCGCCCCCACCCCGCCCACCGTGGGCGCGAGGCTGACTCCCGGGTACACGCCCACCGACGCGGTGCCGGAGAGCGCCGGGACCGGGATCCCGGCCGCCCGGCTG
>DASYWD010000198.1 GCA_035936415.1 Longimicrobiaceae bacterium | reverse complement strand
GGATCCCTCCCGGGCGCTCCCCCGCGGCGACGTCGCCACCCGGCTGGTGGGCTACCCGGTGGACCCGGCCTACGACGCCGCCGTGGCCGACCTCCAGGGAGTCCTGGAGGCGGGGCGCGACCGGCTGGACCCCCGCACCGTGCAGGTGCTGGAGGAGAGCCTGGCGGCCATCGACGCGGCGATCGACGACGCCCGCCGCGCCCTGGCGGCCGACCCCGCCAACGCACAGATGAACACCTACCTCGCCGGGACGATGCAGAGAAAGCTGCAGCTCCTGCGCGAGGCGAGCCAGATCGTGACCGCGACCACCTGACGCATACACCGATACACACTCATGCTGACCAGCATTGCAGGGGGGCTCCTGGCCGCGGCGCTCGCCGGCGCGGCGCCCCAGACCGACACCACCTTCGCCGTCGAGCCGGGCGCGCGGCTGGAGGTGCGCAACACCGGCGGCGACATCGTCGTCCGCACCTGGAACCGGAACCAGGTCCGCATCGAGGCGGAGCACAACTCCCGCACCGAGGTGAGGGTACAGAACGCCGGCTCCGTGGTGCGGGTGGACGCCCGCTCGCGGATGGGGCCCGCCAACATCGTGGACTACCGGATCACCGTCCCCGCCTCCATGCGGCTGGACCTGACCGGGATGCACACCGACGTGAGCGTGGAGGGGACCCAGGCCGACGTCGCCGTGCAGACCGTCCAGGGCGACGTGTCCGTGCGCGGCGGGCGCGGCGCCGTGACCGTCCGCACCGTACAGGGCGAGACGAGCGTCCAGGGCGCCCAGGGGACGATCCGCGCCGCCAGCACCTCCGGGGACGTCCGCATCGTCGAGTCGTCGGGCGACGTCCAGGCCGAGACGGTGAGCGGCGAGATCTACCTGGAGCGGATCTCCTCCCCCCGTGTCGAGGCGGTGACCGTGAGCGGCGACGTGTACTACGACGGCGACATCCAGCCCCGAGGGAGCTACTCGTTCGTGACGCACAGCGGCGACGTGTTCGCTTCCGTGCCCGAGCGCGCGGACGTGACCGTCTCCGTCGCCACCATGAGCGGCGACCTGGACGCGAGCTTCCCGATCCCCGGCCGCGACCGGGAGGGGGGGCGCCGCTACACCTTCGTCCTGGGCTCCGGGAGCGCTCGCCTGGAGCTGGAGACCTTCAGCGGCGACGCGCGGCTGCGCCGCCCCGGCGAGGTGAGCGCCGCGCTCGCCTCCGCCCGTGCCCGGGCCGAGGAGCGTGAGACGGCGCGCCGGTCCCGCACCCGTGCGCCCCGGCCGCAGCCCGCCCCGCGCCCGGCGGCCCCGGACTTCCGCTGATCCTTCCTCACACGCCGCCCGCTCCGGAGAGCCGCACATGTACAGGTACCTGCTGATCGCCGCGCTGGGCGCGGGCGCGCTCGCCGCCGCCCGCACCGACGGCCTCGCCGCCGCGGAGACCCCCGCCGCGGGGGAGAGGATCCCGCCCGCGCAGGAGCCCTTCCGCTGGAGCGGGCGGCTCGCCCAGGGGAAGACCATCGAGGTGAAGGGGGTGAGCGGTACGATCCGCGCGCTCCCGGCCTCCGGGCGCGAGGTGGAGGTGGTGGCCGTGCGCCGGGCCGGCCGGAGCGACCCGGAGTCGGTCCGCATCGAGGTGGTGCCGCACGAGGACGGGGTGACCGTGTGCGCCGTGTACCCGCGGGGGAGCTCGCGCGGGCGGCGCACGGAGGAGCGCCGGGAGCCGGCCGGCGAGAACCGCTGCGAGGCGGGCGATTGGCGCGAGCTGAACGTGCAGGACAACGACGTCAGGGTGGACTTCACCGTGCGCGTCCCCGCCGGCGTGCGGCTGGCGGCCCGCAACGTCTCGGGCGACGTGGAGGCGGAGGGGCTGCGCGGCTACGTGGAGGCGCGCAGCGTGAGCGGCGACGTGCGCCTCTCCACCACCGGCTACGGGGAAGCCTCCACCGTGAGCGGCGGGATCTTCGCCTCGCTGGGGAGCGCCGCATGGACGGGCGGGCTGGACTTCAGCACCGTGAGCGGCGACGTCACGGTGGAGCTCCCGGCCCGCGCCAGCACCGACGTCCGGATCCGGACCATGAGCGGGGAGATCGAGACCGACTTCCCCCTGGACGTGGAGAGGCGCTCCATGCGCCGCAGCGTCCGCGGCACCCTGGGCAGCGGGGGCAGGGAGCTGTCCGTCACCACCCTCTCGGGCGACGTGCGGCTGCGGCGGGCGCGCTGAGCCGGCGCGGCTAGCGGGCCCGGGGAGTCGCCGCCTGCTCCGCCTCCGCGAGGAGCCGGTCCAGCTCCGCCCGGTCGAGCAGCCTCCCGTCGGCCACGACGGCGTGGATCCGCCGGGTGTTTCCGATGTCCGCGAGCGGGTCGGCGTCCAGGAGCACCAGGTCGGCCAGCTTCCCGACGGCCACCGTGCCCAGCGAGTCTGCCATGCCCAGGACGCGGGCCGGGATGAGCGTCGCGGACTGCAGCGCCTGGAGGGGAGTCATCCCGGCGACGCTCGCGAGCAGCGCAATCTCGTCATGCAGGCTGAACCCGGGGACCAGCAGCGGGGCCCCGATGTCAGTCCCGGCCATGAGGGGGACGCCCGCCCTGTGCATCTCCGCCACGTCGCGCAGATAGACGCGGTGGTAGCCCGTCCAGTCGAACGGGCTTTCCTGCTTCAGCCCCACCAGGGCGTCCCGCCACTCCGCGCGCGCCTCCGCCGGAACGTAGCGGAGCCCCTGGATCCTTCCGCTCTCCAGCCGGCCCAGCAGCGTATCGGGAGGGTCCAGGCGGATGGGCCACGTAACCAGGGTGGGGACCACGGCCGAGCCGCCGCCGGCGAACCGTCTCCAGAGCGAGTCCCGTGCGGCGTCGGACCCCTTCAGCGGCGGCCAGATGCCGTGTTCGTAGGTCGTGATCCCCGTCCGCGGGAACGGCTCGTTCGCATGCCCCACCACGGGCAGGCCGCGCTCCCGCGCCCGCGCGACCAGAGCCCCGCCGATGACGGTGTCCGGCCAGTTGCGGACCTTGATGTGGTCGGCCCCCAGGGCGGCCACCGAGTCCACCCAGCGCACCGCCTCCTCGGGCGAGCGCGGACCGAAGCGCTCGTACAGCTTCCACGGGAGCCCGGCCTTCTCCTCCATCGTCCGGATCGCCGCGAGCCAGCGGGGGTTCTCCACCACCGGGCTGGCGACGGTCATGCGGGGGCCGACGATGGTCCCGGCGGCGATGCTGTCGCGCAGGGCCTTCGCCGCGGCGAAGCGCTCCGCCCCCATGTCGCGTATGCCCGTCACCCCGTTCGCCAGGAACAGCGGGAGCGCCTCCCTCCCGAAGCCGACCACGTGCGTGTGCACGTCCCACAGCCCCGGGATCAGGTACCTCCCCGCGCCGTCCACCACCCGGGCGCCGCGGGGCACGCGCACGTCGGCGGCGCGTCCGATCGCGACGATCCGGTTCCCCGCGACGAGCACCGTCTGCTCGGGCCGCGAGGGCCCGCCGGTCACGTCCACCACGGTCACGCCGGTGATGGCGAGCGTGTTAGGGGCCGGCGGGGAGGGCGGCGCGCCCGCGGAGCTGCACGCGCCCGCCGCGATCAGGGACACTCCCAGGAAGAGCCTTCGCATCTGCATGTGCGTCTCGCGGTGGGGGTTCCGTAGGCGTGGGCTCCTACATTCCGAGCCAGTAGCTCACCTTCAGCAGGAAGATGTTGTCCGCGGGCGCGTCGAAGAGCGCGGCCCGGTCGCGGCCGAAGTCGAAGTCGCCCAGGGTCGCCCTCTCGCTCCGGGTCTGCGTCCAGACGAGGAAGGCGGTGGAGCCCGGCCGCCACTCCCAGCGCAGCACGCCCGTGCCGCGCAGGGAGCGGAGGTTGAAGTCGGGGTCGCGGAGGGTGAAGCTCCGGGCCGGCCCCGCCGCGTCGGGGTCCACCACGTAGCGGGTCGCTCCGTCCACGGTCGTCGCCTCGACGGTGCCGACGTCGCGGCCGTAGACGAGCTTCTCCGCGCGCCGGGGGGCGGCGAACTCCTCGAAGTCGTGGAAGTCGGCGCTGGCGAGCAGCGGCTGCGCGAAGAGCTCCAGCGAGAGGTTGGGCCGGAAGGTGACGCTCGCCCGCGTGGTCAGGCTCAGCTGGGCCTGGTCCAGGTGCGCGAAGACGTAGCGCCGCCCGAAGAACGCCGTGGCCGTGGGGTCCGCGACCGAGGTGACGTACTGGGCGGTGCTCCGCACGCGGCTGTAAGCCGGACCCAGGGTCAGCGAGACGTTCGAGGCCGGGCGGAGCGTCGCGTTGAGCGATCCGGACGCGCTGGACCCGCCGTCGTCGTTCGCGAAGCCGGTGAAGCTGGTGCGCACCACCACCGGGCGCCTGGAGTCGGTGCCGAGGCTGAGGAAGGCACCCGTGCTCCCCGGCTGCCGGAGCACCGGCCCTCCCCGCGTCAGCCGGTCGGAAAGGGTGGGGAAGTAGCGGAGGAGGAAGAGCGACGCGTTCCAGTAGTTCCGCAGCTCCGCGCGGGTGGACAGGCTCACGTCGCGCCCGGTCACGTCGCCGTCGTAGTTCCACTGCTGCTCCGCCCCTCCCATGATGGCGAAGTTGCGGTAGTAGCGGGTCGGCTTCGTGAACTGCCGCCCCAGGGTGCCGTTGAGCCAGCGCCAGTCGGCGCTCGTCTGGAAGCCCATGTCGTTGGTCTCGAAGCCGGGGCTGACGGAGGCGGCGTTCAGGTCCCAGAGCCAGCTCCCCCCCTGCTTCGCCACCCGGGCGATGGCTCCGTAGCCGTTGAAGCTCGTGGCGGAGGGGTCGTACGCGTAGGAGAAGAGCCCGTTGGAGGCGGGGTCCCGGTCCGGGCGCTGGAGGTAGCGCGCGCTGGAGCGCTGCACCCGGAGGAGGGCGGCGGAATCGCCGGCCAGGCGCGAGGCGGCCACCGCCGCGTACAGCCTGTAGGTGCGCCTCCCCCAGAAGTACTCCCCGTCCACGCCCGCGGTCTGGGCGCTCCCCGGGAGGAGCGACGTGAGGCCGCGGTCGTCGAGGTCGCGATTGACCGAGGTGAGGATCCCCCCCAGCACCAGGCTCCCGCCCCGCATCTCGCGCCGCACCCGCCCCACGAAGCTGTTGGTGAGCGGCTCCACCGGCTGCAGGAGGCGCTCGCCGTCCCCGGTCTCCACCTCCGCCACCTCGCGGCGGGTGACCGCGTTCAGCAGCCCCACCGTGTAGCCCCCGGCCGTCCGCCCCGTGAGCTTGGCGGCGCCCAGGATCGCCGCGTTCTCCGGGACGTCCGCGTACGGCCCCGCCGCGAAGGCCAGCCCCGCGCCCTGCGGACGGCGCCCCACCCGCCTCGAGTAGAAGAGGCTCAGCCCCAGGCCGCAGTTGATGTTGCAGCCCGGCTGGCCGAAGCGGAACAGGTCCGAGCCCTCCACGAAGAAGGGCCGCCGCTCCGGAAAGAAGGTCTCGAACGCGGAGAGGTTCACGACCGCCGGGTCCACCTCCACCTGTCCGAAGTCCGGGTTGGCCGTGGCCGAGAGCGTCAGGTTGCTGGTCACCAGGTACTTCAGGTCGCCCCCGACGCGGAGGCCGCTGGAGGCAGGGTCGTAGAAGGGGCTCCGGGGGTCGCCGGAGGAGAGCCGCTCCGTGCGGGCGACGGCGTAGGGGAGCAGCTCCACGTGCTGGGGGCGGCCATGGATCCGCATCCCGGCCAGCTCGCCGAAGAACGCGGGCCCGCCCGGCTCCTTCTGCCCCCAGAACGACCAGAGCGCGCGCTCCTGCTTGCGGTGGATGAACCGCGTGAGGTTGAGCCCCCACGTCTGCACCGGGTCGCGGGAGAAGCGGAGCTGGCTGAAGGGGATGCGGATCTCCGCCGTCCAGCCGAGCGAGTCCACCTGCGTGGCCGCCTCCCAGACGGGGTCCCAGGAGCCGTCGTTCCCCGCCGCGTCTCCACGCCAGCCGGCGGGATTCACGTCGAACTCCACCGAGTACAGCCGGTCGCGGTAGGGGTCGAAGTCGATCCGCAGGAAGTCGCTCTGCGGGTCCTGGTCCCGCCGCACGAGGCGGCTCGTCACCCCGGCGGCGCCCAGCGAGTCGTACATGCGGGCGCCGATGTAGAGCGCGTGCTCGTCGTACAGGAAACGCACCTCGGTCCGCTCCGATGCGGGCGCCCCCTCGCTGGGACGCTGCTGCGTGAACTCGGTGGCCGGCGTGGCCGCGGCCCAGGCCGCCTCGTCCAGGTGGCCGTCCAGGCGGACGGGGCCGGAGCGCGGCTCCGCCGTGGCCACCGGGCGGGGCCGCTCCTGCGCGGGCTCGCCCGCCGGACGCGACTGGGCGGGGAGCACGGCCGGGGCGAGCGGCCCGAGCGCGAGGGAGACCACCGCAAGCTGCAGAATACGTGGACGCATCGGGTTCTCCGGTGTGGTTCGGCTACTGCAGCCGCAGGGCGGTGGCGGGATCGGTCCGGGCGGCGCGGCTCGCGGGGAGGTAGCTGGCCAGGAGTGCCACCGCGGCGAGCACCAGCGGGACGGCGAGGAAGGTGGCCGCGTCGGTCGTGGTCACCCCGTAGAGCAGGGAGCGCAGCAGGCGCGAGAGGGCGAGCGCGCCGATCAGCCCCACGGCCAGCCCGGCCGCCGTGAGCGCCATCCCCTGCCGCACGATCAGCCCCAGGATGGCGGCGCGGTCCGCCCCGAGCGCCACCCGGACCCCGATCTCGCCGCGCCGCTGCGCCACCCCGTAGGCGATGACCCCGTACAGCCCGATGGCGGCCATGAGCAGGGCGACGGCGGCGAAGCCCCCCAGGAGGTAGCTGCTGAGCCGCGGGCGTGCCGTGGCGCCGGCCACCACCGAGGCCATGGTGCGCACGCTCGCCACCGGGAGGTCGGGGTCGAGCCGGCGGATCGCCTCGCGCGCCGCTCCCGCCAGCGCCAGGGGGTCGCCCGCGGTGCGGATCATGACGACCAGGTCGGCGTCCGGCATCTGCGCGAAGGCACGGTACAGGGCCGGCGCCGGCTCCGCCGCGACGCTCGTCTCGCGGACGTCCTCCACCACGCCGACGATCTCCCCCTCCACGTCGCCTTCGAACCAGGGATAGGCCAGGCGCTTCCCGACGGGGTCCTCCCCCGGGAACAGCGTCCGGGCGAGCGACTCGTTGATCACGAAGACCGTCGGCGCCCCGGGGTCGTCGCGCGGCCCGAAGGTCCGCCCGCGCACCAGCCGCACCCCCTGCGCCCGGAAGTAGTCGCCCCCCGCCACCCGGAAGTCCACGCTCGTCGCCCTCCCCTGGACGGGTCGGGGACGGTCCGCCCGGAAGGCGTTGTGCCCCATCTTCCCCTCCTCGGTGAGCGGCAGGTGCGAGGTCGTGCCCACCGCCTGCACGCCCGGCAGCGCCTCCAGGGCCGGGAGGAGGCGCGCCAGGAAGCCGCGCTGGGCGTCCGCCGAGCCGTAGGCCTCGGAGCCGAGCGACATGCGGAGCGTGAGCACCCCCGCGGGGTTCATCCCGGTGTCCACCGCCTGCAGCTTCTGGAAGGAGCGGAGCAGGAGTCCCGCTCCCACCAGGAGCATGAGCGCCAGCGCCACCTCCGCCACCACCAGGGCGCCGCGGAGCCGCATGGGGGCGCGTCCGCCGGTGCTGCCGCGGCCGCCGTCGCGCAGCGAGCCCTGCAGGTCCGTGCGGCTGGACACCAGCGCGGGGGCGAGCCCGAAGAGGATCCCCGTGAGCAGCGTGACCCCGAGCGCGAAGGCGAGCACCCGGGCATCCACGGCGACGGCCTCCATCTGCGGGAGCTGCACGCTCTCCGGGAGGGAGCGCACCAGCACCCGCGTCCCCAGGGCGGCCGCCGCGAGCCCGATGGCGCCGCCGACCGCCGAGAGCACCAGGCTCTCGGTGAGGAGCTGCCGCACCAGCCTCGCGCGCGTGGCCCCCAGGGAGAGGCGCACCGCGATCTCCTGCCGGCGCGCGGTGGCGCGGCCGAGCAGCAGGTTCGCCACGTTCGTGCAGGCGATCAGGAGGAGCATCCCCACCGCCGCGAGGAGCACCAGCAGCGCCGGGCGGACCTCGCCCACCACCTGCTCGCGCGCGGGCATCAGGGTGACGCCCATCCCCGTGTTCTGGTCGGGGTACGCCTCCTCCAGGCGCCGGGCGATCGCGCCCATCTCCTCCTCGGCACGCTCCAGCGGGATGCCCGGCTTCAGCCGCCCCACGGCGGTCAGGAAGCGGCCCATGTCGGTGCGGTTGCCCGGCTGGATCGCCAGCGGCATCCAGAGGTCGGGCCTGTGGCCCAGCATCCGGAAGTCCGGTCCCATCACCCCGACCACCTCCAGCGGCAGGTCGGCCACGCGGATCGTCTTCCCCAGCACGTCGGGATCTCCGCCGTAGCGGCTCTGCCAGAGCCGGTGGCTGAGCACCGCCACCCCGCCGAAGCCGATCCCTTCGCCCTCCGGGTCGTCCTCCTCCGGGCGGAAGGTGCGGCCCAGCATCGGCCGCACGCCCAGCGTGGAGAAGAGGTCGGCGCTCGCCGCCTGCACCTGCACCTCCTGCGGCTCCCCGTCGCCGGTGAGGTTCAGGGGCCACTGGGTGAAGTATGCGAGGGACGAGAAGGAGCGCGCCTGCGCCTCCCAGTCGAAGAAGTTGGCGGGCGACACCGTGCCTCCCTGCCGCAGCGGAGACGTCTCGTCGCCCCGGTTCCGCTCCCGCAGCACCACCAGCCGGTCCGGATCCGCGACCCCCAGCGGCCGCAGCAGCACCGTGTCCACCACGGTGTAGATGGCCGTGGTCGCGCCGATCCCCAGCGCCAGGGTGAGCACGGCGACGAGCGTGAACCCCGGCGACCGGAGCAGGGCGCGCGCGCCGTAGCGGACGTCCTGGCGGAGGTCGCTCCACCAGCCGGTGCGGCGCGCCCGGCGCACCCGTCGGCGGCCGATCTCTTCCAGCGCCGTCCGCGCCTCGCGCACGTCGCCGAACTCCCGCAGCGCCTCCGCGCGGGCCGCTGCGGGATCCATCCCCCGCGCTACGAGCTCGCGCGCGCGCTCCTCCAGGTGGAACTCGATCTCGTCCTCCACCTCGCCCGCCACCCGCCCCTCCGCGGAGGGGAAGCGGAACACCCGACGGATCCCCGGGATGCGTACCATGGCCACTCCCGTCAGGCGGTCTGGAGGACCTTGGAGACGGCGGCCGCGTAGCGCACCCACGTGGTCGCCTGCGCGGCGAGCTGCTGCCGTCCCTCGGGGGTGAGCTGGTAGTACTTGGCCTTCCGGTTGTTCTCCGTCAGCCCCCACTCGCACTCGAGCCACCCCCGCTCCTCCATGCGGTGCAGCGACACGTAGAGCGCCCGGTCCTCCACCTGCAGCTCGGCGTCGGTGGCGTCCCGGATCCAGCGCGCGATCCCGTAGCCGTGCCGCGGCCCCCAGGAGAGCGTCTTCAGCACCAGCACGTCCAGCGTCCCCTGCAGCAGCTGCAGATCGTCTCGGGCCATGATCTCTCCTCGGAAGCATTCCCCGGAATCGTTACGGGGAACAGATGCGTCGCCCCGAGGCGTTGCGCAAGGGTTTCGTCTCGTCCGCCGCCGACGGGCGCCCCCCAGCCCCACTCCCGCACTTCCGCACCCCCGCACTGTCGCGCTTCTTTTCCCGGGCACCGCCCTTGCAACTTCCGCCGCGCCGCCGGGCGGGGGCCTCCCCGCCGACCACCGAACCGAACCCGCTGCATGCCGAACACGGCCCGGATTCCCGAGGAAGAGCTCGCCCGCCGCCTGCACGCGGACCGCATCGAGCGCGACGTGCCGCTGGCGCCCTACACCACCTTCAAGATCGGCGGCCCGGCCGACCTGCTGTACCGGGCCCGCACCCCGGAGGAGCTGGCGGAGGCGGTCGGCGCGGCCCGCGAGATGGAGATCCCCTTCTTCCTGCTGGGGATGGGCGCCAACATCCTGGTGGGGGACCGCGGGTTCCGGGGGCTGGTGATCAAGAACGAGGTGGAGGGGATCGAGTTCCTGGACGAGACGCGGGTGCGGGCGGGGTCCGGGGCGCGGGTGTACCACGACCTCATCCAGGCCACGGTGGCGCGGGGGCTGGGGGGGCTCCACCACTACGTGGGGATCCCGAGCACCGTGGGGGGCGCGGTCTGGCAGAACCTGCACTTCCTGTCGCCGCCGCCGGAGCGCGAGCGGACCGTCTTCATCGAGGAGGTGGTGGAGGGGGCCACGATCCTGGCCGAGGAGGGGGAGGTGCGGGAGGTGGACCTCGCCTACTTCCGGTTCGGGTACGACTACAGCATCCTGCACGACCGCCGCGACGTGGTGCTGGACGTCACCTTCCGCCTGGAGCCGCAGCCGCGCGACGAGCTGCGCGACGTGATCCGCGAGAACCTGATGTGGCGCGACGACCGCCACCCGGACCTGTGGCTGTATCCCAGCGCCGGATCCATCTTCCAGAAGATCGAGGGGGTGGGGGCGGGCCGGCTGATCGACCAGTGCGGGCTCAAGGGGCACGTGCTGGGCGGCGCGCAGATCTTCCACAAGCACGCCAACATCGTCGTGAACCTGGGGGGTGCGACCGCCGCGGAGGTGCGCGCGATCATCGACCTGGCGCAGACCACGGTGCAGCGGGAGCTGGGCTACGAGCTGCGCACCGAGATCGGGATGGTGGGAGAGTTCTGAGGCGGGCCGCGGGGAGGGAGAAACGAACGAGGCGCCGGCCCCCAGGGGACCGGCGCCTCGCCGTCGTGCTGGTGCCGTCCGATCAGGCGCCGACGCGGGCGACGTTCTCGGCCGCGGGGCCCTTCTCGCCCTGGACGAGGTCGAACTCGACCGCGTCGCCCTCGGCCAGGGACTTGAAGCCGTTCCCCTGGATGGCGGAGTAATGGACGAAGCAGTCCTTTTCTCCGTTGGCCGGCGTGATGAAGCCAAAGCCCTTGGCGTCGTTGAACCACTTCACCGTTCCGCTGATCCTCATACTACGACTCCTTGTGGTGGTTTGATCGGGGTCCGGCGGTGCCGCACCAGCCGACGGGTACACGTGGGCAATCCGGACTCGCCGCGCCCCCCACGCTGGGCGTTCCTGCGCAGACTTCGCCTCCGCCGCGCTGCGGCATCGGCCCGGCTTCTCTGGGATGTGGTTGACGTATGGATCCGCGTGCATGCGGCTGGCGACCCTTGAGCGGACGGCCCGGCCGCGGATGCTCCGCGGCGCCGCGCCCTCGCTGGCCCGTCTGTACCGCGATCACAGGGAGTTCTTCGAAAGGAGGTACCTGAGCGGGACCGGATGGATGCGCGCCGTCGGCCGGGGCCGGCCGGGGCGGAAAGGACGAGGCTCGTTATGATGGGGGCGCAAGGTAGTTCGCGCCTCGGGGTGTGTCAAGCATCTCGTGAGCCGGGCTCACCCGGCGGCGCCCGCCGCGAGCGCGGGTCCTTGCGCCCTCCTCCCGGCCCGGGTATCGTGCGACAACGATTATCGCAGGTGGCTTCACCCCGGGTGAACACCTCGCACAAGATTCACCGGCTGCGCTCCCGTGTCAAGGGCGTGGGAAAGGACCAGGGTGCATCGTCATGAACGCTGAGGCACGGCGCGCGGTCGGGCACCGCGTTCGGCGGGTGCGGGAGCGGCTCGGGTGGGACCGCACGGAGCTGGCGGACAAGCTGGGGGTGCACCCGGGCTCCATCGCCCGCTGGGAGACGGGGGGCTCGGTCCCGCACCGCTACCACCTGGAGCAGATCGCGGAGTGGGGCGACACGGACGCGGACTGGATCCTCACCGGGCACACCCCGGGCGCGGCGGAGGAGGCGGCGCCCGCGGCGGAGGGGGAGGCGGAGGAACCGTTCGCCTCCCCCGACACGGTCGCCCGCTTCCTGGGCGGGATCGGGCCCGCGGGGCAGGACAGGCCGCGCAAGCTGGACGCCCTCGAAGGGCTGCGGAGGATGCTCACGACGAAGGGGCGCGTCCCGGACTGGTGGTACGAGCTGCGTGACCGCGTCGAGCGGGACGACCTCTGAGGGGGAGCGCGCCCTCGGGCCCGGTGGTGCGGATCGTGAAGGGCCCCGCGCTTCCGGCGGGGCCCTTCGTTCATCCCGGGGAGAGAGCATCCGATGTTCGGGACAGGCAGGAGATGGAGACCGGCACGCCGCCTCGCGCGGCTCCTCCCGTTCGTGGCGCTGGCCGCCTGCACGTCGGCCATCGGCGTGGAGGAGGAGGCGCAGATCGGCGATGCGTACGCGGCCGAGATCGCCGCGGAGCTTCCGCTGATCCGTGACCCGGCCGCGGTGGAGGAGCTGAACCGGCTGGGGCGCGCGCTCGCGCAGCACGCCGACTCCACCGGGCGCCGCTACACCTTCCACCTGGTGGACTCGCCCGAGGTCAACGCCTTCGCCGTCCCCGGGGGACACGTCTACGTGAACGCCGGGCTGGTGGAGGCGGCGGACGAGCTGGCGGAGCTCGCCGGCGTCCTGGGGCACGAGATCGCCCACGTCACGGAGCGGCACGGGCTGGAGCAGATGGAGAAGCGCCGGGGGGCCGGGCTCCTGGTGAACCTGGCCTACCTGCTCATGGGGCGCGAGCCGGGGCTCCTGGAGCAGGTGGCGATCGAGGGGGGAGGCGCGGCGATCTTCGCGAAGTACGGACGCGACGCCGAGCGCGAGGCGGACCTGGAAGCCATCGAGACGCTCGTGGCCGCGGGGTACCACCCGGAGGGGATGGCCACCTTCTTCGAGGAGCTGCTGCGGACGCAGGACCGCCAGCCGGGGGCGGTGGAGCAGTGGTTCTCCACCCACCCCACCAGTGCGGAGCGCGTGCGCGAGGCGCGGGCGGTGATCGGGACGCTGGGCTCGCTGGAGGAGCAGCTGGTGCGGGACACACCGCGCTACCAGCGCTTCCGCGAGCGCGTCCGGGAAATCTCCACGGCGCAGGCGCCGTGATCCCGCGGACTACCCCTCCGCGAGCGCGGCGATGGCGAAGGCGACGATCAGCAGGAAGACGGCGAGCAGGGCGACCTTGATCCAGCTCCAGGGGCGCTCGCCCTGCACCTCGCCGGTGCGGGCGTTCACCAGGCGGCGGTAGACGCGGTCGCGGTAGCGGTACGGGCTGATCCACACGGGGAGGAGGACGTGCTTGAAGGTGACGTCGTCCCACCGGGTCCGCACGTCGTGGACCTGCTGCTCGTCCCCGCCGATGTCCCGGCGGATGGTGGCGCGGATGGCGTCGTCCCTCACCGGCTTGGCCCGCTCGAAGCCCTGGTCCAGCGGGACCCGGTAGCTTTCGGTGCGGAAGCCGCTCAGGTACTCCTCGGAAAAGGCCACCAGCTGGTCCAGGTCCCACGGCTGGAGCGCGTCGGCCTCCTCGCGCGGGAGCGACTCGCTCGCCAGCACCAGGACGTCGTCGAACGTGTCGTGCACCGTGCCGGAGGCCGGGTACCAGCGCGTCCTCCGGACCTGCCGGGTGCGGGTCACGCTCCTGCCGTTCTCGGTGGTGGTGTACCGCTCCGTCACCCAGTACCACTCGCCGCGCGCGCCGGTGTACCGGCTGGTCGCCCGGCAGTCGAAGGTCCAGCAGGGGACGTAGACGCCGGCGAGCCCGCCCTCGCGCCGTGCGCTCCGCCTGAAGTCGTTGGGCGCCAGCCAGACGCCGCGTATCCAGCGCTCCAGCGCCCCCTCCGCCTCCTCGTGGGTGACGCGGAAGGGGAGGAGCGCCGTGGGCTTGAGGAGGCGCTGCGAGCGTGCGGCGGGGATCAGCGACGCCGCGCAGAAGGGGCACTCGTCGCCGACCACGTTGGGCGGGAGCGTGGTCTCCGCGCCGCAGGAGGCGCAGTGCGCGGCGAGCACCTCGTAGGTGTCGCTCGCGGAGGCGGCGTGGGCGAGCCAGGCGTGGAAGTCCAGCTCCTCGGTCCCGCCCGCAACAGGCGGGACGGGGGTGGAGGCGCCGCAGTAGGGGCAGAGGAGAGAGTCGGTGCCGGGGGCGAACTTCAGCCCCGCGCCACACCCGGAGCAGGCCAGCCCGCGCCCGGCCTGCTCCGCGGAGGGGGTGTCCACCGCTACGGGAGCGGGGGCGGAGCGGCCCCGAAGAGCGGGGCCAGCTCCGGGACCTCGCCCGCGGGGGTCCACTGCGCCATCCCTTCCTTCCAGGCGAGAGTGTCGCGCGTGAGCGCCCCCTCGGCGATGCGCTGCCGGAGCGCGTCCACCGGGTGCGGCCCGCTCTGCCGGCCGTCCACGGCGATGAAGAAGGCGGCCTGCTGCGGGAGCGGCGGCGGACCGGCGGGGGCGGCGGGCTGGCCGCCGGCCATGTTCTGCGCCATCTGCTGCGCCATGGCGAAGCCCATCCCCAGCCCCATCCCCTCGGCCGCGCCGCCGCCGGGGTTCTTCGCGGCGTCGCCGATGGCCTCCGCGGTCCGGTACTGCGTGTACGCCTGCAGGTTGCCGATCACGCCCATGCTGGTGCGCCGGTCGAGCGCGCGCTCCACCTCCTCGGGGAGCGAGACGTTCTCCACCAGCACCTTGGTGATCTCGATCCCGTAGTCCAGGAACTCCGGCCGGATGCGGTCGGCGACGAAGCCGCCCAGCTCGTCCTGGTTGGCGGCCAGGTCCAGCACCGGGATCCGGCTCTCGCCCACCACGTCGGCGAAGCGGGAGGTGATCAGGTTGCGGAGCTGCCCCTCGATGTCGTCGGTGCGGAAGTGTCCGTTCGTCCCCACGATCTCGGCGACGAACTTCGCCGGCTCGGCCACGCGCACCGCGTAGCTCCCGAAGGCGCGCAGCCGTACCGGCCCGAACTCCGGGTCGCGGAGCATGATGGGGTTCTTCGTCCCCCACTTCCGGTCGGTGAACTGGCGGGTGCTGACGAAGTAGACCTCGGCCTTGAACGGGCTCTGGAAGCCGTACTTCCACCCCCGGAGCGTGGACAGGACGGGGACGTTCTCGGTGGTGAGCGTGTAGGTGCCGGGGGTGAAGACGTCCGCGGTGCGCCCCTCGTCCACGAACACCGCGGCCTGGCCGGGACGGACGATCAGCTTCGCGCCGTTCTTGATCTCGTTGTTGTAGCGCTCGAAGCGGTGCACCATCGTGTCGCTCGAGGGGTCGAGCCACTCGATGACGTCGATCAGCTCCCGCTTGACGAAGTCGAAGATTCCCACGGGGTTGCTCCTGGCTGGAGGTCGGTTCCGGCGCGGGGTGGCGCTCCCTGTATCTACACGCGGCCGGAGGGGTCCGCAACGGGAGCGGCGCCCCGCGGAGATGAGGTACGGGGCGGGGCGGGGAAACGTTTCAGCGCTACCGCCTCCACAGGCCGGGGTGGAAGAGGAGGAGGACGGTGTAGATCTCCAGCCGGCCGACGAGCATCAGGAAGGTGAGGATCAGGTGCCCCTGCCAGGGGACGTCCGCGAAGTTCTCCACCGGGCCCAGCTCCGCGAGCCCCGGTCCCACGTTGCTCACGGCCGTGGCCGCGGCGCCGGCCGCCGCGGGGAGCGAGAACCCCAGCGAGGCAATGGCGAAGGTGCCGAGCCCGAAGAGCATCATGTAGATCAGCACGAACCCGAGCACGTTGAGCATCACGTGCTCGCGCACCGCCTTCCCCCCCACCTTGGGGACGAACACCGCGCGCGGGTGGAGTTGCTTGCGGATCTCCAGCCAGGCGTGCTTCAGCACCAGGAGCACCCGCACCATCTTCATCCCCCCCGCCGTGGAGCCCGCCATCCCCCCCAGGAAGAAGAGGAGGAAGAGGACGATCTGGGCGCCGGGCGCCCAGAGGGCGAAGTCCGCCGTGCCGTATCCCGTCGTGGTCACGATGGAGACGACCTGGAAGGTGGCGTCCCGGAGCGTCTGCGCGAAGGGGACCCCGCGGCCGTGGATCATCAGCGCCACGACGGCGGTCCCCGCCAGGATGATCCCGGTGTAGAGCCGCCACTCGGTGTCTCTCCAGTATACCCGGGGCCCGCGCCCCAGCAGCCGGTAGTGGAGGGTGAAGCTGGTCCCCGCCAGGTACATGAAGACGATCGTCACCCACTGGATGTAGGGCGAGAAGGCCCCCATCGAGGCGTTCCGGGTGGAGAAGCCCCCCGTGGGCATGGTGGTGAGGGCGTGGTTCACCGCCTCGTAGAGCGACATCCCCCCGAACAGGAAGAGCGCGGCCAGCACCCCGGTGAGCGCGGCGTAGACGGCCCAGAGGAGCTTCGCGGTTTCCCGGATGCGCGGGCGCAGGCGGTCGGCGGTGGGACCGGGCGCCTCCAGGCGGAAGAGCTGCATCCCGCCCACGCCCAGGTAGGGGAGCACGGCCACGCCCAGGACGATGAACCCCATCCCGCCCAGCCACTGGGTCACGCTCCGCCAGAGGAGGATCCCGGGGGCCACCGCCTCGATGTCCGTGAGCACCGTCGAGCCGGTGGTGGTGAAGCCGGACATGGACTCGAAGAGCGCCTCGGCCGGATCCGGGAGGGTCCCCGAGAACAGGTACGGGAGGGCCCCGACGAGGGCGACCGCCGTCCACGAGAAGGACACCGTGGCGAAGGCCTCCCGGAAATTGATGTTCCCGGGGACGCGGGTGAACCAGCGCCCCGCGGCGCCGGCCACCCCCGCCACCAGCGCGGAGAGCGCGAGCGGCGCGAAGGAGCGGTCCCGGAGCACCGCCCCCGCCAGGGCGGTGACGGCGAGTGCGGCGGACACGCCGAGGAGGACGGTGCCGACGAGGTGGACGACGTCCCCGAGGCTCAGGTGCCCCCGCCCCTCAGGCAAAGATCTCCTCCAGCTTCCGAATGGCCTCCGGGAGGGCGAAGACGATGACGCGGTCCCCGACCCGCACCGCGTCCGTGCCGCGCGGGATGATGACCCGCTCTCCCCGGATGACCGCCCCGATCAGGGTTCCCTCGGGAAAGCGGACCTCGGCGAGGGGGCGGCCCGCGTAGGGGAACTTGGGCGAGACGTCGAACTCGATCCCCTCGGCCCGGGTCCCCTTGAGCGTCGCCACGGCGAGGACCGACCCGCTGCGGACGTGGCTGAGGATCGCGTTGACGGCCGCCATCCGGGGGGAGACCGCCGCGTCCACCCCCACCCGCGACACCAGCGGGATGTAGTCGAACCGCTCCACCAGCGAGATCACCTTGCGGGCGCCCAGGTTCTTGGCCAGCAGGCAGGAGAGGAGGTTCGTCTCGTCGCTCCCCGTGTAGGCCACGAAGCCGTCGGCGTCCCCGATCCCCTCCATCTCCAGCAGCTCCAGGTCCGTGGCGTCGCCGTGGAGGATCAGGCTCCGGCGCAGCTCTTCTGCGAGCGCAAGGGCCCGCCGCCGGTCGGTCTCCAGGATGGTGCAGCCGATCTTGTGCTCCTCCAGGATGTGCGCCAGGAACCGCCCCTCGCGGCTCCCGCCGGCGATGATCACGCGGTTCAGGTTGAACCGGCTGTAGCCGGCCAGCGGGAGCACCTCGGGAAGGTGGTGCGGCTCCCCCAGGATGAAGGCCTGGTCACCGGCCTCGATCCGGGTGGTCCCCTTGGGGATGATGGTCTGCCCGTCCCGGACGATCGCGACCACGAGCGCCCGCGCCCGCCGCGCGTCCTGTCCGATCTCCAGGAGCCGCTTCCCCGCCACCGGGGCGTCCGGCCGGACACGGACCCCGATCAGCTGCACCAGCCCCCCCTCGAACTGGGCGAACTCCGCGGCCGCGGCGCTCTGCAGGAGCTGGTACGTTTCCAGCGCGCACTCGCGCTCCGGGTTGATCATCAGGTCCACCCCGAGGCGCTCAGGGGGGAGGATCCCGGTGTGGTCGTAGTAGTCGGGCTTGGAGACGCGGGCGATCCGCTTGGGGACCTCGTACTGCGCGGCCGAGAGGCAGGCCATCAGGTTGATCTCGTCCTGGCTGGTCACCGCCAGCAGCAGGTCGGTGTTGGCGATCCCCGCCTTCTCCAGGGTGCTGAGGCTGGCGCCGTTCCCCTCCACCACGAGCGCGTCCATGGCATCCTCGATGAGGCGGGCCCGATCGCGGTTCTGCTCGACCACCACCACGTCGTGGTTCTCCTCCGCCAGGTGCTGGGCGAGGTGGAACCCTACGTCACCCGCCCCGAGGATCAGGATTCTCACGTCAGGACTGCGCCGGTTCGGGAAGGCTCGGATCGAGGCCGAGCGGTGGAACGGGTGGCGTGCGGCGGCTCCCGCGCGCAGGAACCGTTCCGGCGCGCGGGTGGGTCATGGGGCCCCGCGCGCCGGAGGCATCGCGCCCCGCAGCTCCTGCGGGACGTCTTCCAGCCACCCCACCTCCAGCACCCCCCAGAAGCCGATCAGGATGGCTTCCGCCGCGTCGTGCCGCAAGGAGGTGGGGCGGGGCGCGCCCGACCACTCGATGACGCGCCGGGCGGCGGCGTCCGCGCTCTGCTTCGCCTGGGCGCCGCTCCGCTGCTCCCGCGGCAGGAGCATGCGGGGCCGCCAGCGCTCCGGACCCACGCGGAGGGCGGAGGCGCCCTGTTTGGCCGCCTCGCGCTCCCAGAGCTCGAACAGGTGCCGGTCGCCCTCGGCCACGAGCCAGGCCAGCGCCGGGACGTCCGAGACCACGCCGTGGATCCCCCGCTTCAGGCGGGTGAAGCTGCCGTAGTTCTGCGAGCGGTACCAGCGGAGCCGCCCGTCGTCGCCGTACAGGGCGAGGCCGGTCCGGAGTCCCAGGTCCACGGCGAGGAGCGCACTCTGCATGGCGCTCCCCCGCTCAACCTCCGTGCCGCGAGGGACTGCCCTCCGCGAAACCGGCTGTTTATATTGCGTTTTCCAGCCCGGGGCGCTCCATGCCCCGGCCCCGCCTCGCCCTGCTGCGCGCCCGCTCCGGACGGGACAGGCCCGCCGGCAGGCCCGCGTCCACGTAGAACCCACCCGCACCCGGAGACCTGCATGGGGCTCTTCATCATGCTAATGAGCATGGCGGGGTTGATCGCCGCGAACGACCTGTGGCGCCGGGCGGCCGCCCGGAGGCGCACGGAGGAGCTGCAGGCCGTGGCCGCGGCGCTGGGGTGGAGCTTCGCGCCGACGCAGCCGCTGGACGCCGTACCGGGGCTGGAGCGCTTTTCCCCCTTCCGCGAGGGGCGGGGGCCGGCGATCCGCAACTTCATGGCGGGGCGCCGGGGCGACACGCGCGCGGCGGTCTTCGACTTCCACTACACCACCGGCCATGGGAAGTCCAGCCACCGCTGGCGCCGGACGGTGCTCTACCTCTGGTCGGAGCGGCTCGCGCTCCCCGCCTTTTCCGTCTGGCCGGAGGGCGTACTGGACCGGATCGAGGCCCTGTTCGGAGCCGAGGACATCGACTTCCCCGACCGCCCCCGCTTTTCCAGTGCGTGCAAGCTGCTCGGCAAGGACGAAGCCGCGGTCCGGGAGCTCTTCGGTCCGGAGGTGACGGCGTTCTTCGAGGAGAACCCGGAGCTGTGCGCCGAGGGCGCTGGGAGCGACCTCTTCGTCTGGCGCGCCCCGTCCCTGGCGGAGGGGGCGGAGGTGCCGGGGCTCGCCGAGGGGGGGGCGGAGCTGCTGGATCGACTCCTGGCGCGGGGCGGCGTGGCGGCGGGCGCCACGCCCGCGGGCCGCTGACTTCGAGCATGGAGACCGGGTTGACGACGCAGACCAGGCCACCGGCCGCGCGCTGGTGGACGGCGCGGAAGAAGGCGGTCGGCGGGGTGGGCCTTCTCACCCTGCTCCTGATCGCGCTGGAGACGGGGACCGACGGCTTCGTCTTCGGGCTCATCCTCGCCACCCTCCCGGTGCCGGTGTACGTGGCGGTCGCGCTCTGGCTGGACCGCTTCGAGGCGGAGCCCCGGCGGCTGCTGGCGAACGCCTTCTTCTGGGGGGCCGCGGGGGCGGTCTTCATCTCCATGCTGGTGAACACCGTCTTCGAGCTGTCGCTGGCCGGCTCGCTGGGGGCGGACAGGGCGAGCCTCGCTGGCGCGGTGATCTCCGCGCCGGTGGTGGAGGAGCTCACCAAGGCGCTGGTGCTCTTCGTCTTCTTCTTCCGGCACCGCGACGAGTTCGACAACGTCACGGACGGGATCGTCTACGCGGCCATGGTGGGGCTCGGCTTCGCCATGACCGAGAACGTCCTCTACTACGGCAACGCCCTGGCGGAGGGGACCGAAGGCTCCATCGGGACCTTCGTCATCCGCGGGGTGATGTCGCCGTTCGCGCACCCCTTCTTCACGGCGATGACCGGGATCGGGCTGGGGATCGCCCGCGAGACGCGCCGGCGCCCGGTCCAGGTGCTCGCGCCGCTGGCCGGGCTCGCCGCGGCGATGCTGATCCACTCCCTCTGGAACCTGGCCGCCAGCCTGGACGTCTTCTTCCCCGTCTACTTCCTGGTGATGGTCCCGGTGTTCCTGGGGCTGATCCTGCTGATCCGGCACTCGCTCCGGCGGGAGGGGCGGATGATCCGCGCCCAGCTCGTGCCCTTCGTGGAGACGGGGGTGATCGCGGCGGCGGAGCTGGACCACATCTGCACCGTCCGCGGGCGGCTGCGCGCCTCGGCCGCGGCGTTCCGGCAGGGCGGCGTGCGCGCCTGGCGGCGGCACGGCGAGCTGAGCCAGGCGGCGAGCGAGCTGGCCTTCCACCGCTGGCGGGTGGAGCGCGGGATCTCCCGGGGAGCGGAGATGGACGCCCGGTGCGAGGGCGAGCTGGTGTCGCGCATCGGGGCGCTGCGCGAGCCCGGGGGCGGCTGACCCGGGCCGTCCGGCGGATCGGACCGGGGCCGCGCGGGCGGCCCCTTCGCGTTCCCGGAGACCCGGCACGGATCGTGAGTCCGGCTCCGCGGGCGGCGCTCGGCCGCCGCGGAACCAGGACTCCGGGAGGAAACGGTGCGTATCTTCGGCTCGGACGCCTCGAACGGCTCGGACGGCTCGGACGGGCAGCCCCCGCGCGTCCTGCTGGACTTCGGCGACGTGGAGCACGACCTGGCGGGCGGCAAGGACCTGCGCACCGGGCTCTCGGCGGCGGCGCGCGTGGGCCGCAACCTGTTCGTCGCCGCCGACGAGGGGACGGCGCTGGAGCGGCTCTCCACGGACGACGGGACCCACTTCCACGGCCACGCCACCTTCGCGCTCGACGAGCTGCTCGACCTCCCCAGCGGCACCGGGGAGGAGGTGGACGTGGAGGGGATGGACTACCGCGAGCCGTACCTCTGGATCGTGGGCTCGCACAGCCTGAAGCGGAGCAAGCCGGACCCGGACACGGACGATCCCGCCGGGGAGATCGAGAAGCTGGCGGAGATCGAGACCGAGGAGAACCGCTACCTCCTCGCCCGCATCCCCCTGGAGCGCGACCCGGAGACGGGGGAGCACACCCCCCGCCGGAGCTGCCCCGACCCCGCCGACCCGGAGTGGACGCTGACCGCGGCGCGGGTGAAGGGCGAGGGGCCGAAGAGCCAGCTCCTCAAGGCGCTCGCGAAGGACCCGCACCTGGGGCCGTTCGGGGGGATCCCGGGGAAGGACAACGGCCTGGACGTGGAGGGGCTGGCCGTCGCGGGGGAGCGGGTCTTCCTGGGGCTGCGCGGGCCGGTGCTCCGCGGGTGGGCCACCATCCTGGAGGTGGAGCCGAAGACGAAAAAGAAGGATCCCTCCCGCCTCAAGCTCCGGAAGATCGGCCCCGGTGGCGCCCGCTTCCGCAAGCACTTCGTGGACCTGGGGGGGCTGGGGATCCGGGAGCTCGCCGCCGACGGGGCGGACCTCCTGATCCTCGCGGGACCCACGCTCGACATGGACGGGCCGGTGACGCTCTTCCGCTGGACCGGGGGGTGCGAGCCGGACGAGCAGGAGCTGGTGGGGCGGGACCGGATCCGGAAGGTGATGGACGTCCCCTACGGGCAGGGCGAGGACGCGGGGAAGGACCACGCGGAGGGGATCGCGCTCTTCCGGGATCCGGGGCGGCCGGCCGGGCTCTTGGTGGTGTACGATTCCCCGGTGGAGGGGCGCATGGCGTCGGGCGGCCGCGTCTACGCCGACCTGTTTCCGCTCCCGGGGTGAGCGGTCCCGCGCCGCGCCCGGCGCCGTCCCCGGCGGAGCTGCGCGCCTGGCTCGGGGAGATCGACGTCTACCTCTTCGACCAGATCCTCAAGGGGCGCTTCGTCCCCGGGATGCGCCTGCTCGACGCCGGGTGCGGGCGCGGGCGGAACCTGCGGTACCTGCTGGGGGCCGGCTTCGAGGTGTACGGCGTGGACCGCGACCCCGCCGCGGTGGAGGCGGCCCGCCGCCTGGCCGGCGAGCTTCGTCCCGGGCTCCCCGCCGACCGGTTCCGCGCGGAGCCGGTGGAGCGGACGTCTTTCCCCGATGCCGCCTTCGACGCGGTGCTGAGCAGCGCCGTGCTGCACTTCGCGCGCGACCCGGACCACTTCGCCGCCATGCTGGCGGAGGCGTGGCGGGTGCTGCGGCCCGGGGGGATCTTCTTCGCGCGGCTCGCCTCCGACATCGGGATCGAGGACCGGGTGCGCTCCCTGGGCGGGCGGCGCTTCGCGCTCCCGGACGGGACGGAGCGCTTCCTGGTGGACGAGGCCATGCTGCGGGATGCCGCCGCGCGGCTCGGCGCGGAGTCGCTGGAGCCGCTCCGGACCGTGAACGTGGACGGGCTGCGCTGCATGACCACCTGGTGCCTGCGGCGCGCCGGTCAGCCCTCCCCGGACCGGCCCTCCCCGGCCGCCCCGCCCCCGTCCGACAGGTAGCGCGCCAGCGCCTCCGGGTCGCCCCCGAAGAAGCGCCGCACCACGCCCTCCACGCTCGCGCGCCGGACCTCCGCCTCGGAGACCGCGGCGCGGAAGACGTACTGCCGCCCCTCGGCCCGGTGCGCCACCAGCCCCTTCCGCTCCAGGCGCGCGAGGAGCGTCGCCACCGTGGTGGGGGCGAGCCGCCGCTCCGGCGCGAGCGCGCAGCGCACCTCCGCCGCCGTGGCCTCCCCCGCCTCCCACAGCACCCGGACCACCCCCAGCTGTAGGTCCGTCAGCCCGTCGATCTCGCCCATGCCGTCTCCCGTGAACGATCCCCGGATGGTGCAGCGATGTTCGCCTGTCTTACGGAATGTCCCGTGCCGGCCCCTAAGGATCTTTCCCCGCGGGCGAGGACCGATCCGGCGCGGGCGGTGAAACCGGGGCGCGGCGGTGCCCGTAGGGCGGGCAGGCGGTGACACCCCTCGAAAAAAAGGACTACGGAGATGCTCGAGCTGATCGGTCTAGCAGCGACTGCCGCGGCCACCGCGGGCGGCTACTTCCAGTCGCGGGCGTTCGTGCGCCGCAGGCTCCGCTTCGTGGACGCCGTGCAGCGCGGGAGCGCCCCCCTGCTCGCGGGGGCGGCGGCGACGGCGGCGGCGGTCCCCGCGGTGGCGCTCCTCCCCCTGGTGGGTGCCGGGACGGCGGTGCTGTTCGGCGTGGGGGTGGGCGCCGGGGTGGCCGCGGGCGCCCGCCAGATCCGGCGCGGGCAGCTCCCACCCGGCTGACCGCCGCCCGGAGCTACGGAGCCGGGGCGCCGAGCACCAAGGCGTAGAGCCCCTCGAGATCGGTCTCCCAGCGCTCCACGGCCAGCCCGGCGGCCGCGAACATCGCGTCCACGCTCGCGCGGTCGTGCTTGCAGCTGATCTCGGTGCGGATCGACTCGCCCGCGGCGAAGCGCACCTCGCCCACGCCGGGGACGTGCACCGTCTGCGGCGCGGTGGCGACCAGGTGCATCTCGATGCGGTGCTCCCCGCGGTCGTAGAAGGCGCGGTGCTCGAAGGCCTCCGGATCGAAGTCCGCCCCCGCTTCGTGGTTCAGGACGCGGAGCATGTTGCGGTTGAACTCGGCGGTGACGCCCTGCGCGTCGTTGTATGCGGCCTCGATCCGCGCCGGGTCCTTGCGCAGGTCCACCCCCAGCAGGAAGCGGTCGTCCGGCCGCATCGCCCGCCGCACCTGCCGGAGCAGCGCGACCGCCTCCTCCGGGGTGAAGTTGCCGATGGTGCTCCCCAGGAAGGCGAAGAGGGTGGGCTCCGGGAGCCCGCCCGGGAGCTCCGTCTCTCCGGAGAGGTCGGCCACGGCGGGAACCACCTCCAGCGACGGGTACTCGTCGCGGAGCGCCGCGGCCGTCTCCGCCAGGAAGTCGGCGCTCACGTCCACCGGCACGTACGTCCCGCCGCCGCCTGTGGCGATCATGGCGTCCAGCACCACCCGCGTCTTGGCTGCGCTCCCCGCGCCCAGCTCCACCAGCGCCCGGGGACGCAGCGCCCCCTCCCACTCCGGCATCCACCGCTCCAGCAGCGCGCGTTCGGTGCGCGTGGGGTAGTACTCGGGAAGCCGGGTGATCTCCTCGAACAGCTCCGAGCCGCGCACGTCGTAGAAGTACTTGGGCGGCAGCTCCTTCTGCGGGCGCGACAGTCCGTCCCGGAGCTCCTCGACCATGCGCTCGCGGGCGGCGGCCTGCTCCGCCGCGGGGGAGACGATGCTGTCCTGGATCATGTGCCGGGAGTGCGCGCTTTGCGGGAGCGGAGGTGTGCCGGTTAAGCTAGGGCGGGGCGGGCG
Source organism: Longimicrobiaceae bacterium (assembly GCA_035936415.1). NCBI lineage: Bacteria > Pseudomonadati > Gemmatimonadota > Longimicrobiia > Longimicrobiales > Longimicrobiaceae > Longimicrobiaceae bacterium. Next base: position 1,747 of record DASYWD010000198.1, on the reverse strand, counting down.
CTCGCGCCACGCCGCCGTCCCGCGGGGGCAAGAAGCAGGCCCGCCGTACACACTTTGTAGAACCCCACCCCGACTGCTCCCGACATGTCCGGTCCGGACGAGGCGGCCCTCAAGGCGGAGGGCGTGGTGAAGCGCTACGGCCCCGTGGCGGCGCTGGACGGGGTGTCGCTCCGGGTCGCGCGGGGGGAGTGCGTCGCGCTGGTGGGGGAGAGCGGCTCGGGGAAGTCCACCCTGCTGCGCTGCTTCAACCGCACGACGGACCCGGACGGCGGGACGGTATGGGTGGAGGGGGAGGACGTGCGGGCGCTGGACCCCGTCGCGCTGCGGCGCCGCGTGGGGTACGCGCCGCAGGACGGGGGGCTCCTCCCCCACTGGACCGTGCTCCGCAACGCGGGGCTGGTCCCCTGGCTCCGCGGCGACCGGGCGCCGGAGCGGCACGCGGCGGAGGCGCTGGAGCTCGTCGGCCTCCCGCCGGAGACATACGCCCACCGGTTTCCGCGCGAGCTCTCCGGGGGCCAGCGGCAGCGCGTCGCGCTCGCGCGCGCCCTGGCCGCCCGCCCCGCGCTGGTGCTCCTGGACGAGCCCTTCGGCGCGCTGGACGCCATCACCCGCGCGGAGCTGCAGGAGGTGTACGGGGCGCTCCGGCGGGAGCTGGGGACCGCCACGGTGCTGGTGACGCACGACCTGCATGAGGCCACGCTCCTGGCGGACCGCGTCGCCGTGCTCCGCGCCGGCCGCATCGAGCAGGTCGCGGCGCCGGACGCGCTCGCCGCCGCTCCCGCCACGGAGTACGTGCGGGAGCTGCTGCGCCGCTCGCGGGTGGGTGCCGCGTGAGGCGCCTGCTCGTCCTCGCCGCGCTGCTGCTCGCCGGTCCGGGGCGCGCGCCGGCACAGTCGGCGGAGCCCGCGGAGCGGCCCGTCGTCGTGGCTTCCAAGCCGTTCGGGGAGTCGTTCCTCCTCGCGGAGATGTTCGCGCAGCTGCTGGAGGCGCGGGGGATCCCGGTGGAGCGGCGGCCGGGGCTGGGCGCGACGGAGGTGGCCTTCGCCGCGCTCCGCTCCGGCGCGGTCGACGTGTACCCGGAGTACACCGGGACGGGGCTGCTCGCCGTGCTGGGAGAGGAGCCGGTGCGCGACCCGAGGGAGGCGTACCGCCGCGTGGCGCGGGAGTTCGAGCGGCGCTGGGGGGTGCGCTGGCTCCCCCCGCTGGGCTTCGAGAACACCTACGCCATCGCCGTGCGCCCCGAGACCGCGGAGCGGCTGGGGCTCCGTACCCTGAGCGACCTGGCGCGCGAGGGCGGGCGGCTCCGCGCCGGCTTCACGCCGGACTTCATCGGGCGGGCGGACGGCCTCCCCGGGCTGCGGGAGGCGTACGGCTTCCGCCCGCGCGACGTGCGGGCACTGGCGCAGGCCGTGAAGTACCAGGCGCTCGCCTCGGGCGCGGTGGACGTGATCGACGGCTACTCCACGGACGGCGCCATCGCCCGCTACGGGCTCGTCGTCCTGGAGGACGACCGCCGCTTCTTCCCTCCGTACGAGGCGGCGGCGCTGGTGGGCGCGCGGCTCCGGCGCGAATCGCCGGCCGCGGTGGCGGCGCTCACCGAGCTGAGCGGCCGCCTGGACGAGGAGCGGATGCGCTCGATCAACCGCCGCGTGGAGGTGGACGGCGAGGAGATCGCCGCCGTGGCCGCGGACGCGCTGCGCGAGCTGGGCCTGGTCGGCCGGGAGGACGCGGCCGGGGCGGGGGAGAC
>DASYWD010000197.1 GCA_035936415.1 Longimicrobiaceae bacterium | reverse complement strand
GCGGGGGGGGGCGATGCTCAGAACGGCAGGAGATCCGCTACTTCAGCAGGTTCTTCGCGATGGTCTGGAGCTGCATGTTGCTGGTCCCCTCGTAGATCGTCCCGATCTTGGAGTCGCGGTAGAACTTCTCCACCGGGTACTCCCGGGTGAACCCGTAGCCGCCGTACAGGTCGATGCACTGCGATGCGATGCGCTGCGCGACCTGCGAGGAGAAGAGCTTCGCCATGGCGGCCTCCTGGATGAAGGGCTGCCCGGCGTCCTTGAGGCGCGCGGCGTTGTATACCATGAGGCGCGCGGCCTCCAACTCGGTGGCCATCTGCCCGATCTGGAACTGCACGCCCTGGAAGTCGCCGATGCGCTTGCCGAACTGCTCGCGCTCCATGACGTACCTGGCGGTGGCGTCCAGCGCGCCCTGCCCGATCCCGATCATCTGCGCGCCGATGCCGATGCGTCCCTCGTTGAGCGTCTCGATGGCGGTCTTGTATCCCTTGCCGACCTCGCCCAGCACGTTCTCGGCGGGGACGAAGACGTCCTCCAGGACCAGCTCCGTGGTGGAGGATGCGCGGATCCCGAGCTTGTCCTCCTTCTTGCCCACGGAGAACCCGTCGAAGCCCTTCTCGACGATGAAGGCGGTGATCCCCTTGTAGCCCGCGGCGGGATCGACGTTGGCGAAGACGATGAAGACCTCGGCCTCGGCGCCGTTGGTGATCCAGAGCTTGCGGCCGGTGAGCCGGAAGCCGCCGTCGGCCTGCACGGCGCGCGTGGCGAGGGCGAAGGCGTCGGAGCCGGAGCCCGCCTCGGAGAGGGCGTACGCGCCCACCCGCTCGGCACAGAGCTGCGGGAGGTACTTCGCCTTGAGGTCCTCCGAGCCCCAGCGCAGGAACGCGTTGTTGACCAGTGTGTTCTGCACGTCCACGAAGACGCCGACGCTGGCGTCCACCCGTGAAAGCTCCTCCACCACCAGGGCGGCGGTGAAGAACGACGCGCCGGCGCCGCCCAGCTCCTCGGGGACCTCGATCCCCATCAGCCCCATCTCGAAGAACTGGGGGATCAGCGCCGGGTCCATCCGCTGGTGCTCGTCCATCTCGTGGACGCGGGGGCGGACCTCTTCCTCGGCGAACTGCCGGACCGCGTCGCGGAACATCTGCTCGTCTTCGCTGAGAACCGTCAGCGGCGCGCCGGCGGTCGCAAGGTCAACGCTAGCCATCGTCTTCTCCCTCGGGGATTTCGGGTGCGGTGCGGGCGGGGCCCGCGGGCCAACCGCACAATATGGCGCATCGCGCCGCGGATGTCGAGAAAGCGTCCGCCCGGCGGCGGGCGGTGTGCGTCTTGCCGGGACCCGCCGGTGCGGACGGGTGCGAAACCCCGGCCGTGCAGCGCCGTAGTAAACGGAGGCGCCGGGCGAGCCGGCGTCCGCACGCACAGTCCTGGAGACGACCATGGAGAACCCGAACGAGCCGAACGAGCCGAGCGGCCGCCGCGACCCTCTCGAGGAGCTGACCCGGAAGATCGAGGCGGCGATGGAGGAGATCCGCCCGAAGGTGCGGCGGGCGATGGAGGAGCTGGAGGAGCGGGTGGACGCCGCCCTGGAGGACGTGAAGCCCAGGGTGAACGAAGCCCGCTCGCGCGCCCGCCCCAGGGTGGACGAGTTCGTGACCGACTTCCAGCCGCGCATCGACGCGGTGCTCAGCCGGATGCAGTCGGCGCTGGAGAGCCTGCGCCGCGACTTCGAGTCGCGTGCCACCCGGGCGGAGGCCCGGCAGGAGGCGGGGACCGCGGGCGCCGGCCCCACGGGGGCGGAATCCTCCGCCACGCCGGGCGGCGCCGCCGGGACGTCGCCGGTCGCCCCGGAGCCCGCGGCGGGGGACCACTGGCCCGCGGACACGGGCGATCACACCTCGCCCGCCGACCCGCCCAAGGAGACGCAGCCCGACTGGCCCACCCGGGACTCGCGCGACGACGCGGACCGTTTTCCCGGGCCAGGGGGGGCGCCGACCCCGTAAGCCGGACGCGCGGGGTGTTCAGCGCACCCCGCGTGCGTCGGGCGGCGCCCGCGGGGGCTGAAACCGGCGCCGCCGGGACGCCGTAGTGGCCGGAGGCAGACCTTCGAAACCGCAACCCGGCTCCGCCCATGCTCGTCGTACTGCGCTGGCTCTTCCAGTCGGCCCTGCTCGCGCTCGTGACGCGGGTGCTGGGCCGCTTCTTCCCCCTCCTGATCCGCCTCTTCCGCGTGTTCCGGCGGTAGCGGCGGCGCGGGAAAGCCCCCACGGAGCGGGCGCCGGGATCCTCCCGGTGCCCGCTTTCTTTTTGCCGTCCGGACCGTCCGGTCCGACTCTCGCGGGATGCGGGCCGCTCGACCTGGACGGCGAGGAGGAGCCACAACGGAGGCGGGGCGTGATGGAGGACGGGATGCGGATGGACGGGAAGGTGTGCGTGGTGACCGGGGCCAACGCGGGGATCGGCAGGGCCACGGCGCTGGCGCTGGCGCGGATGGGTGCGCGGGTGGGGATGGTGTGCCGCAGCCGCGAGCGCGGCGAAGCGGCGCGGGAGGAGGTCGCGCGCGAGAGCGGGGGCGCCGTCGACCTGTTCCTGGCCGACCTCTCCGCGCAGGCGGAGGTGCGCCGCGTCGCGGGCGAGATCCGCGAGCGCTACGACCGGCTGCACGTGCTGGTGAACAACGCGGCGGTCTACACGAAGCGGCGGACGCTCTCGCCGGACGGGATCGAGCTGCAGCTCGCCGTGAACCACCTCGCCCCCTTCCTCCTGACCACCCTGCTGCTGGACCTGCTGGTGCGGAGCGCGCCGGCGCGCGTGGTGACGGTGAGCTCCGGGGCACACCGGAACGGCCGCATCGTGTGGGACGACCTGCAGGGGGAGCGGCGGTACCGGGGGCTGCGCGCCTACGCGAACACCAAGCTGGCGAACCTGCTCTTCACGCGGGAGCTGGCGCGGCGGCTGGAGGATACGGGGGTCACCGCCAACGCGATGCACCCGGGCGTGGTGGGGACCTCGCTCCTCTTCGGCGGGTGGGCCCCGCTGCGCCTCCTGAAGCCCTTCCTCCGCACGCCCGAGCAGGGCGCGCGCACCGTGGTCCACCTGGCGTCGTCGCCCGGGGTGGAGGGGGTGAGCGGGAGGTACTTCCAGGACGAGCGGGAGGTCCAGCCCGCCCCGGCGGCCCTGGACGACGAGGCCGCCCGGCGGCTGTGGCGCTCGAGCGCGGAGCTGACCGGGACGGCGGCGCCGCCCTGAGAGGCTCCGCTTCCGGACCCGTCAGAAGACGTAGCCCAGGAGCCAGAAGAGAACGATGAAGATGAGGATCGTGCTGATGCAGCCGCCGCCCATCTTCTTTGCCCCCCACCCCGCGAGCAGGGTACGGATGAGACCGCGCATGGTTTGCCTCTGGTCCGGTGTGGTCGATGGTGATCGCGGCGGCCGCGGGGTGCACGGCATGTGCCAGGCGTGGCAGGGGCACCCCGCGCATCCGGGCGGCCGACGGCGCCCGGGTGCAGCCGCGTGGCTGCACTGGCGCCGCCCGGCTGCGGGCCGGGATCGCCCTGCCATGACGTAAGTGGCTTTAGGGCGCACACTTAGGATTTCTTGGCCTCCGGCCCTCCGGTTGCCTTGTACGGGTGAGTGCACGACCTCACACCCGGATGCAACGGAGGCGGAGATGAGCAGGAACACGACGGCGATCCTGGCGGCGGTGATCGGACTCGGGATGGGGGCGCCCCTGGCGGCACAGGGCGGCGCCACGGCGGCGGACTCTGCGCTGGCCGCGTGCTCGGCGGCGGCGCGCGCGAAGAACGAGCGCGAGGCCAAGGCGCAGGCGGACCGGGCGGCGCGCCTCTTCCGGGAGCGGATCGCCGCCTCCCGCACGGACGTGGACGCGCGGGTGGGGATGGCGCGGACCATCAGCGAGTGCCGCCTTCCCGGCGCCAACTTCATGCAGGCCGGGCAGCTCGTCGGCGAGTCCAACGAGCTGCTGGAAGAGGCGCTGGCGGTCGACTCCACCCACTGGATGGCGCGCTTCGCCCTGGCGATGAACCACTTCCACACCCCCGCGTTCCTGGGGCGCACGGGCGACGCCATCCGGCACTTCGAGCGGCTGGTCGCGCAGCAGGGCGAGCGCGCCGACCGCCCCATCTTCGCGCAGCCGTACCTCCGGCTGGGCGAGCTGTACGTCCGCGCCCGCCGCCGGGACGACGCGCTGGCGGTCTGGCGGCGCGGGGCGGCGCTCTTCCCCGGGCAGTCGGAGGCGTTCCGGGCGAAGCTGGCGGAGCACGGCGGGGCCGCGGCCCCGCCCGCCACCGACGCTCCGGCCGCCCCGGTGTCCCCAGAGGCTCCGGGAGACGCCGAAGCCCCGGCGAAGGCCCCGGCCCCGGTCGCGATGGAGGGACTGGTGGTGCGCGCCTCCGGGATCCGCATGGACGACCGGCAGGGCGGCACCTCGCTTCGCCGCCTGGACGTGCTCACCACGCCAGGAGGGACGGCGGACGTGATGCAGGCCTTCCAGACCGTGCCCGGCGCCACCCGGGCGGGCGAGGGGAGCGACCTGTACGTGCGCGGCGGCGACCCGGCGGAGGCGCCGGTGTTCGTGGACGGGGCCCGCTTCATCTACCCCGGCCGGTACGAGTCGCTGAACGGCGGCGTGATGGGCGTGCTGGACTCCAACGTGATCCGGAGCGCCTACTTCTCCAGCGGGGGCTTCTCCGCCCGCTACGGCGACGCGCTCTCCGGGGTGCTGGACGTGGAGACGGAGGGCCGCCCCGCCGGACGGGTGACCCAGCTCAACCTGAACACCGTGCAGGCGGGGGCCGTCTTCCGCACCCCGCTGGGGGAGCACGCCGGGGCGTGGGGCTCGCTCCGCCTGTCGGACGGCTCGCTGATGCTGGCGATGCACGGCCGCGGCGACGAGTTCGCCAGCGCGCCGCGCGCGCTGGAAGGGATGGCCGGGGCGCAGTGGGAGCCGCGCGAGGGAACGGGGGTGCGCGTGGTGGCGCTGATGGACGGTGACCGGGCCGCGCGGGACGTGCAGGCGTACGGCTTCCAGGGCGCCTTCCGCAGCCGGGGCGAGAACCGGATGCTGGGCGTCACCGGCCGCGCCCTGCGGCGCGACGGGAGCATGGGCGTCCGCGCGAACGTTTCGCTGGCGGGGCGCGAGACCGGCTTCGCCTTCGGCGTGCTGGACCGCACGCGCACGGACCGTAGCGCGCGCGCCCGGCTGGACGCCGACCTGGCGCTCGGGGTGGGCGGGCGGCTGCGGGTGGGCGTGGAGGGCGCGGCGCTGGACGCGCGAGAG
>DASYWD010000196.1 GCA_035936415.1 Longimicrobiaceae bacterium | reverse complement strand
GTCGAGGCCCTCCTCGCGCTCCGCAACCCGGTGGCGGCGCACGCCCTCCAGGGAGCGCTGGACGACGCCGACCGCGAGGTGCGGATCGCGGCGGCCCGCGCGCTCGCCGCACTCCGCTACACCCCGGCGCGCGGCGTGCTGGAGGCGGCGCTGGGCTCCAGGAGGCTCGGCGAGGCGGACCTCACCGAGCGGATCGCCTTCTTCGAGGCCTTCGGGGCGGTGGCCGGCGAGGAGGGCGTGGCCGTTCTGGACCGGGTCCTCAACGGGAAGAGCTGGCTCGGCCGGCGCGGATCGTCCGAGACGCGCGCCTGCGCCGCCCTGGGGCTGGCACGCTCCGGCCTTCCCTCCGCCCGCCGCTCCCTCGCCGCCGCCTCCGCCGAAACGGACCCGGTGGTGCGGAGCGCGGTCGGGCGCGCCCTCCGCGGAATCGACACGTGAGCACCGCCCACCTTTCCCACGCCGACGCCCCCGGCGACGGCCTCCCCGCCGACGAGCGCGGGCTGCAGCGCGCCGGGCGCGAGATCCTCTTCGCGCTGTACGCTTCGCTCCGGCTCCTCCGCATCTACCCGCTGGAGAACCAGACCGTCCAGAACGCGCTGCACGAGCTGGACGGCGTGGTGCGGCCGGTGCTCGCGTCGGACGGCTCGGTCTCCATCCGCTACGTGGGAGACTTCGTCTTCCTCAACGACCTGCGGATGCGGATCGACCTGGGGAGCTTCGCCACGTTCAGCGCCGTGGGGCGTGCGCTCCGCGCGCACGGGATCGGGCAGCTGGAGGTCCACCCCGGCGCCGACGTCGCCGAGTGGACCGCCTTCCTCGCCCTCCTCCTCGCGCAGCCCGACACGGAGGACCCCTTCGGGCGGTTCGCCGAGCGGCTGGCGCGCACCTCGGTCCGCGCCCTGGTGGCCGTCCCCGAGGTGGAGGCGGACGCCACCCCTCGCGACGCCGACGAGGCGCGGGAGATGGCGAAGCGCACCTACGCGCAGACCGTGGCCGTGGCGCGCGAGGTGATGTCCGCGGTGCGGATCGGGAGGAGCGTGAGCGTGCGGCGGGTGAAGCGCGCCGTGCAGTCCATCGTGGACCAGGTCCTCAACAACGAGACGTCGCTGGTGGGGATGACCACGCTGCGCGACTACGACGAGTACACCTTCACCCACTGCGTCAACGTCTGCATCTTCAGCGTGGCGCTGGGGAAGAAGCTGGGCCTTGCGAAGCACGAGCTGTACGAGCTGGGCTTCGGCGCGCTGATGCACGACGTGGGGAAGGTGCGGATGCCGATCGAGGTCATCAACAAGACCGGCCCGCTCACCCCGGACGAGCTGGCCACGATGCGGGAGCACACCACGGAGGGGTTCCTGGCGCTCTTCGACATGCGCGGGATGGCGGACCTCCCCCTCCGCCCCATGCTCAGCGTCTACGAGCACCACATGAAGACGGACCTCACCGGATATCCCGCCAGCACCCGGCCGCGCGACCCCACGCTCTTCCCCCGGATCGTCGCCGTGGCGGACAGCTTCGACGCCGCGACCACCAAGCGGAGCTACCAGTCCAAGCCCTGGCTCCCGCACCAGGCGCTCCAGGAGATGCGCGACAACCCGGCGCGGGGGATGGACCCGCTCCTGGTGAAGGCGTTCATCAGCATGACCGGGATCTACCCGGTGGGGAGCGTGGTGGTGCTGGACACCTACGAGATGGCCGTGGTCGTCGCGCCGAACCCCCGGCCCGAGGCGCTGCACGAGCCCGTCGTCCGCGTCATCTTCGACGCGCTGGGACAGCCGGTGGACCCGCCGCTCCAGGTGGACTTGGCGGCCCCTGGGCCCGGCGCCCCGCAGCGGACCATCATCAAGACCACGGACCCCGAGCGGTACGGAATCAATGTCGGCGACTACTTCGTCTGAGGCGGCGACGCTGGCGCGCGCCTTCGCCCGCGCGCGGGAGGAGGGCCGCGCCGCGCTGGTGCCGTACATCACGGCCGGCCACCCCACGCCCGAGGCCAGCGCGCGGGCCCTGGGGATGCTGGCGGAGGAGGGCGCCGACGTGATTGAGCTGGGGGTGCCGTTCAGCGACCCGCTGGCGGACGGCCCCACCATCCAGCGCTCCTCCTTCGAGGCCATCGGGCACGGCGTGGACCTCCGCTGGACGCTGGAGGCGCTGCGGCGCTTCCGCGAGGCGCACGACACGCCGGTCATCCTCTTCTCCTACCTCAACCCCATCCTCCGCTACGGGGTCGCCGAGTTCCTGCGCGACGCGGCCGGGGCGGGGGCGCAGGGGGTGCTCCTCACCGACCTCCCCGTGGGCGCCGACCCGGAGCTCGAGAGCGCCTTCGCCGCCTCTCCGCTCGACCTGATCCGGCTGGTGGCTCCCACCACGCTCCCGGAGCGGGTGCGGGAGATCGCCGCGGCGTCGCGCGGGTTCCTGTACTACGTTTCGCGCACCGGTGTCACCGGTGCGCGGCAGGAGCTGGCGGCGGGGCTGGAGCGCGAGGTGGCGGAGCTGCGCTCCGCGACGGACGTGCCGGTGGCCGTGGGCTTCGGCATCGCCACGCCGGAGCAGGCCGCCACGGTCGCCCGCGTCGCGGACGGCGTGGTGGTGGGGAGCGCGCTGGTGGACCTCCTCGGCCGCGAGGGGGTGGAGGGCGCCCGCCCTCTGGTCCGGGCGCTGCGTGCGGCCACGGTGCGGGGCGGGGATGGAGCTGGCTGAGCGGACGGTGCTCCCGCCGCTGATGGTGGCCGTGCTCCGGGGCTACGCCCGGGGGATGGTCTGGGCCGGGGGCGTGGTGCTGCTCGCGGCCGTGCTGGCCGCCCCTCCGGACGCCCGCGGGTGGCTGCTCGCCGGGGTGGGGACGCTGGCGGTCGCGGCGCTCCGCGCCTGGGCGGTCCCCCTCTCCAAGTACTCGTACGTCACCATGACCGTGGTCCCGGTGGGCGCGCTGACGCTGCTGGGGGCTCCGGTCCCGGCCGTGGCCGCGGCGTGGGCGGGGACGGCCGCCACCGACCTGCTGCGGCGGAGGGGCGCCTTTCCGGCGCTGGTGAACGCCGGCCGCGAAGCCGTGGTGGCCTGCGCGGGCGCCGGGGTCTTTCTCGCCGCCATACGGGTGGTTGCCCCGCCCGGCGGGGATCCCCTCTCCGTCGATGGGATCCCCGCGCTGGTCGCCTTCCTGATCTCCCACTTCCTCTTCTCCCGCGGTCTCTTCTACTTCTCCCTCGCCTTTCGCGGGAAGCTCCACGCGGGGGAGTGGATGGTCCTCTTCCGCCACGAGGTGATCGCCGCGGCGCTGGGCGCGACGGCTACGCTGGCCGTGGCGGGCGCCTTCGCCCTGTACGGCGACGGGCCGGGGTGGATCTTCCTCCTGGCCTTCATCGCCGCGGCCGGGGTGTTCGCCCGCGCGCTGGTCCTGGAGGCGATCGCTTCCGAGGAGCTGCGCAAGGTGATGGCGATGGAAACGGTGATCGCCGCGGGCGTCCCGCTCCACGAGTCGCTCGGCGAGATCGAGCAGCTCGCCGCCCGCCTGGTGGAGTGGCGCTGGCTGCACGTCTACGTCCTCTCCGGCGACGCGCTGGTCCCCGTCTACCCCTCCACCGAGCCCCCGGCCGCGCTGCAGGGGGCCGCCGCCCTGCGCCGCGCAGCCCTCACTTCCGTGGGACCGGTGGTGGTGGAGGAAGCCCGCACGGACCCCCGGCTCCCCTCCGGGGGCGAGGTGCGCTCCCTGGTGGAGCAGCCGCTCCGCTACGGGCGCGCGATGATGGGCGTGCTGGAGATCGCCCACCACAAGCCGCGCAGCTACGGCCCCACGGACCTCCGGCTGATCGAGCGCTTCGGGCGGCAGGTGGCGCTCGCGCTGCAGCTCGACTCTCTGGTGCGCCCCATGACCCACGCCGCCGGGGAGATCGAGGCGCAGCTCCGCGCCCTGGGCGGCACCGCCACCGGGATGCGGGAGAGCGGGGAGCGGGTCGCCGCGCACGCGGCGGAGATCGGCTCCGGGATCGCGGTGCAGGGGGAGCGCACCGCGGCCGGGCTGGACCTGACCTCGCTCCTCGCCGTCTCCGCGGCCGAGATGGCGGACGATGCCTCCATGGTCGCCGAGCGCAGCCGCGACGCCGGCCGCCTCGCCGCCGAGAACCGCGGCGCCATCTTCGAGGCGGTGGGCCGGCTGGTGGAGCTGCGCGACTTCGTGGACGTGGAGGCGAGGGAGATCGGCGCGCTGGCGGGCGCGTCGGAGCGCATCTCGCACGTGGTGGGCGCCATCCGCGACTTCGCCGACCAGACCAACCTCCTCGCCCTGAACGCCGCCATCGAGGCCGCGCGCGCCGGGGAGCACGGCCGGGGCTTCGCCGTGGTCGCGGACGAGGTGCGCAAGCTGGCCGATTCCAGCGCGCACGCGTCGCAGCAGGCCATGGAGATGGCCGGCGCCATCGGCGCGCAGGTGACCGCCACGGTGCGGCGGATGGAGCAGGGGGCGCAGCGGGTGGCGGACGTGGGCGAGCTGTCGCGGACCGCGCTGGACGCGGTGGAGCGGATCGTCGCGGCGACGGAAGGGGCGGCGCAGCTCACCGGCCGCATCGCCGAGCGAGTGGCGGAGCAGCGCTCCGGGATCGCGGGGCTGCACACGGAGTTCGGCGCCGTCGCCGAGGTGGCGGAGCGGAACGGGGCGGGCGCCCGCGCGGTGGCGCAGGCCGCGCGCGCCCAGGCGGAAGCGCTGGCCGAGATCCAGCAGGCTGCCGAAGCGCTGCGGGACGTCTCGGAGCGGCTGAACGGCTACATGGCGCGGTTCACGGCCGTCTCGCAGCAGTCCGTGTCCGACGGGAGCGCACCGGTCGCGGAGAGGGCGGCACAGCCGGCATAGCGGGGCGCGTCCTGCAACTCGTACGACGACAACGGCACAGTGCCCGGAGGGGTGCCGTGCCGTTTCGCGGCTGTGGCTGTCTCGCGCGGACGGTCGGAGGCGGGGTGGCGCTCCGGAAAAAGCCAAACTCGCTGCGCTCGAACACAAGGCTTTTTCCTCCGACCACCCCGCCTCCTCCCTGTCACCACCTCCGCGTGGGTGCCGAACTGCAGCCGCCGTGCTCCCCTCTCCCGCGTGCGGGGGAGGGGCCGGGGGAGGGGGCCTCCGTGGGCCCGCCGGGCGGGGGCCTCCGCGGGCCGCGCCCTACTCCTCCCCCCGCATTCGCTCCTCCACCGCCGGGTCCGGCTCCACGAACACCGTCTTCACCTGCTGCGGCACCACCGAGCCGGGGGGCGCGCCGCGCGGCTTGCGGACGTGCTTGCGCCGGGTCCAGTCCACCGCCACCAGCCCGGACGTGCGCGCCTTGCTGTAGAGCGCGGCCAGCGTCGCCGCCTCCTCCAGGTCGCGCGCGGGGGGTGCGGCGGGGTCCGTCCAGCGCAGGATCACGTGCGACCCGGGGACGGACTGGGCGTGCATCCACACGTCGCCCGGGGCCGAGTGGCCGAAGGTGAGGGTGTCGTTGTCCTTCGAGCTGCGCCCCACCCGCACCTCCAGCCCTCCCGAGGTGCGGAACAGCCGGTAGGGGAGGCGCGGCCCCTCGTCGGCCTTCGGGGCGGGGCGGCCGATCGGGCGCTCCACCGCGCGGAGCGCCCACTCCGGGAGGGCGCCGCCCTCCGCCTCGGCGGCCCCGATCGCCTCGCGCCAGCGCGCCGCCTCCGCCTCCGCGGCCTCGATCAGCTCCGGGATCCGCTCTTCGGCGCGCTGCAGCCGGCGCGCCTTCTCGTACCAGGCTTCGGCGTTCTGGTGCGGGCGGAGCGTGGGATCCAGCTCCACCTCCACCTCCATCTGGCCGCCCTCCAGGTCGGGGAGCCACGCGACCGCCGCTCCCGCGGGGACCAGGTGCAGGTGGGCCAGGATCAGGTCGCCGAAGCGGCGCATCCGCTCCGCCTCCCCGCTGGCCTCCAGCTCCCGATACAGGCTCCGCACCCGCCCCTCCGCCGCGGCCAGCCGGCGCCGCGCCGCCCGCAGCAGCCGCTCCGCCTCGCGG
>DASYWD010000195.1 GCA_035936415.1 Longimicrobiaceae bacterium | reverse complement strand
GCGCCGGGGATTCCCCGGCGCCGCCTCGGCGTTCTGCTCCGGCGAAGGAGGGCCGCCTACCGCTCGCGGGCCTCGTACACGACCCGCCCGCCGACCACCGTCGCCAGGATGCGGGCGTCGCGGATCGTTTCCGGCGGGATCGCCCGCAGGTCGCGGTCGATCAGGACGAAGTCGGCGAGCTTCCCGGGGGCGAGCGTCCCCTTCTCCCCTTCCTCGAACGAGGCGTACGCTGCGTCGGCGGTGTACGCCCGTAGCGCCTCCTCCACCGTGACCTTCTGCTCCGGCACCCAGCCGCCCGGGTGGAGGTCGTCCAGCGTGCGCCGCGTGACCGCGGCGTAGATCCCCTCCAGCGGGGTAGGCGGGGCGACGAACCAGTCGCTCCCGAAGGCGACGCGCGCCCCGGCGTCCAGGAGCGAGCGGAAGGCGTAGGTGGTCCGGATCCGCTCCGGGCCGATCACCTTCTCCGCCCAGCGGCCGTCGTCGATGGCGTGGTACGGCTGCATGCTGGGGATCACCCCCAGCGCCCCGAAGCGCGGGAGGTCCGCCGGGGCCACGTGCTGCGCGTGCTCGATCCGGAAGCGCCGGTCGCGCGGGCGGTTCTCCCGGGCCACGCGCTCGAAGATGTCGAGCTGCAGCGTGTTGGCCCGGTCGCCGATGGCGTGCACCATCACCTGCAGCCCCGCCGCGTCCGCGCCGGAGACCCGGCGGTACAGGTCGTCCGGCTCGCTGACGAGGAGGCCGCGGTCGGCGGGAGTGTCGGTGAAGGGTTCGTGGAAGGCGGCGGTGTGCGAGCCGAGGGAGCCGTCCACGAACCCCTTGAGCCCCCCGATCCGGAGCCACGCGTCGCCCCGGCCGCGAGCCGCCACCGTGTCGCGGAGCCGCTCCCACGTGTCCAGCGGCACCACGGCGTAGATCCGGGTGCGAAGCGTCCCCGCCTCGCGGGCGCGGCGGAAGGTGGCCAGGTCCGCCCAGCTCCCCACGTTGTGCACGGAGGTGACGCCCTGCGCGGCCACGTGGCGCATGGCGGCGTCCAGCGCGCGGTCGTTCATCGCGGGCGAGGGCTCGGGGACGACGCGGTCCACCAGCGACATGGAGTTGTCCTTGAGCACCCCCGCCGGCTCGCCGGCCGCGTCCCGCACGATGGTGCCGCCGGGGACCTCCGGTGTGGCGTGCGTGACCCCCGCGGCGCGGAGGGCGGCGGTGTTGGCGAGCGCCATGTGCCCGTCCAGCCGGTTCACCCACACCGGGTGCTCGGGGGTGACCGAGTCGATCCAGGCGCGCGACGGCAGCTCGCCGCCCCAGCGCTCGTGGTCCCAGTCGCCGCCGGTGATCCAGGTCCCCGGTGGGACGGTGCGCGCGAAGTCGCGGATGCGGGCGACGAACTCCGTCGGGGTGGCGGCGTCGCGAAGCTGCACGGAGGCGAGCCGGAAGCCGCCGGTTACGAAGTGCACGTGCGCGTCGATGAACCCCGGCACCAGCATCCCGCCGCGCGCGTCGATCACCCGCGTCGCGGGTCCCACCAGCCGGCGCACCTCCGCGTCCGTACCGACGGCCAGGATCCGGTCTCCCCGCACGGCGACCGCCTCCGCGTCGGGGCGCGCGGGGTCGCCGGTCCAGGCGCGGGCGCCCAGCACCACCAGCTCCGCCGCTGGCGGAGGCGCGGACGCGGGGGGAGCGGTCCGCGGCGCGCAGGCGGCGAGGAGCGCCAGGAGCGGGGCGAGGGCGGTCGTGCGCATCGTCGGTCGGCGGAGCGATGGGGAGGCGGTCAGTACCCCCAGGGCGCGGGCGGTGCGGCGACCGGGGTGGAGAGGTCGAACTCGACGCGGAAGCGGCGGTCGGTCCCCTCGCGGCGGAGGGCGTACGCGAAGCGCTCCCCGGGGACCACCTCCATCGTCCAGACGTTGGTGGCGGCGGCAGGGATGAGCAACGCCGTGTGCGCGTCCGCGTAGAACTCCTGGCTGGCGGCGGTGCCGGGACCCCGGGTGTCGCCGCCGTACTGGGTGATGCGGTCCTCCGAGCCGTCCTCGTGCCGGTGGTCGTGCTTGAGGCGCAGCCCGTCGGCGGTGCGGGTCACGATCCAGGTGCGCGACCGGTCGTCCCCCACGTGGAAGGGGATGCGGATCTCGTCGTCGCCGCACTGGCGGACGTGCATTACGAGCGCCTTCCCGGCGAACGCGGTGTCGGAGGCGTTCCCCTGCGCGAGCGTGCCGGCGTAGGCGCGGCCGCAGTGCTGCCGCAGCGCGGACCAGAACGCTTCCTGCTCGGCGGAAAGGGAGCCGCCGGCCGGCGCGAGCGAGGCGCAGGCGGCCAGGAGCGCGAGGGCGGCGAGTACGGGAAGGCTGCGGCGCATCGGCTGGACCTCGGTGAGGGGAAGGGCCGGAGAGATGATCTTACCCCGGGGCGGCGGTGCGGGAAAGTGGTGCGAGGCCGCGGGGCGGGGCCGTTCGGCTACCAGACCACCTCCACTCCCGCCTCCCGGGCGATCTCCGGCGGCGCTGGTACGCAGCATGCATCCGCCTACAGGGCCTCGCCGTTGTCCTGTAAGAGCGGCGTAAGTGTAAGTAAACCACGAACATAGGAGAGGGCCCCATGAAAATGGACTCGCTGAAGGACCTCTACGTCGAGCAGCTCAAGGACCTGTACAGCGCCGAGAACCAGATCCTCGAGGCGCTCCCGCAGATGGCGGAGAAGGCCAGCCATCCGGAGCTGAGGACGGCGTTCCAGGAGCACGAGCAGGTGACGCGCGACCAGGTGCGGCGCCTGGAGCAGGTGTTCGACGACCTCGGCGCCAAGCCCTCCGGCCACCACTGCAAGGCCATGGAGGGGATCATCAAGGAGGGCGAGGAGCTGATGAAGAAGAAGGCGGACTCCGACGTCATGGACGCCGGGCTGATCACCTCGGCGCAGCGGGTGGAGCACTACGAGATCGCCGGGTACGGCACAGTGCGCACCTACGCCCGCTCCCTCGGCTTCGACCGGCAGGCGGAGCTCCTCCAGCAGACGCTGGACGAGGAGGGGAGCACCGACCAGCGGCTGACCCGGCTTGCCGAGCAGCTGGTCAACCCGGACGCGATGCGCTGAGCGCTCCGGCCGGTGAACGACGAGGGGGCGGCCCACCGGGCCGCCCCCTCCGCGCAACCTCCACGCAGGGAGAACCGCATGCCGAACCTCCGCACCGCCGCTCTCGCCCTCGCGCTCGCCGCCCTGGCCGCCTGCGGGGGGGAAGCGGGGCAGAGCTACCCCGACGAGGAGGGGGGGCTGCCCCCGGGCGCGACGCTGCAGGACTCGCTCGTCGCCGGCGAGGCCATCCAGACGACGCCGCCCCTGGAGGGGATCGACGGAGCCGACCCCGGAACGGCGGCGGGCGACACGATGCAGCAGGCGCCGGCCGGGAACGCCCCGGCCCGCCCGTAGGCGCCTACCCGGGCTCCGCGGGGCGGGGGACCACGCGCGTCTCCCCGTGGCGGGGGATCCAGAGGCGCTCGGGCGGGAGCCCCGCCTCCGCCCACGCGGCGCGGGTGCGGACGGGGGGCTCCAGCGGGTCCTCGTCGGTGAGGCGGAAGGTGCCCCAGTGCATCGCCGCGAAGGTCCCCGAGCCGCCCAGGTCCAGGTAGGTCCGGACCGCCTCCTCCGGGTTCATGTGCGCCGGGCGCATGAACCAGCGCGGCTCGTAGGCGCCGATGGGGATCAGGGCGGCGTCCAGCGGCCCGAAGCGCTCCCCGATCTCGCGGAAGCCGCTCCAGTAGCCGCTGTCCCCCGCGAAGTAGACGCGCCGCCCGCCCGGGGCCTCCAGCATCCAGGAGCCCCAGAGGCGGTCGTTGAACTCCCGGAGCCCCCGCCTCGTCCAGTGCTGCACCGGGAGGCAGGTGGCCCGCAGCGTCCCCGCCCCGCCCGTGAGCTCCGCGGCCTCCCACCAGTCCCGCTCCACCACGTTCGTGATCCCCCGCGCGCCCAGCCACTCGCGGTAGGCGAGCGGCGCGAGCCAGCGGAGCCCGTCGCCGAAGCGCGCGTGCAGCTGCCGGACGGTGCGGTCGTCCAGGTGGTCGTAGTGGTCGTGCGAGAGGAGCACCGCGTCGATGGGTGGGAGGCGCTCCCACGCGATCCCGGGCGGGACGAAGCGCGCCGGACCCAGCCAGCGGAGCGGCGAGGCGCGCCGGCTCCACACCGGGTCGGTGAGGAAGTTGAGGCCGCCCGCCTGGACCAGGAAGGTGGCGTGCCCCACCCAGGTGACGCGCACCTCGTCCGCTGCGGCCCGGGGGTGGGCCACGTCGCTCTCGGCGCGGGGGAGGTCGCCGGGAGAGGGGTTGGGCGGGAGGCGGGTGGTCAGCCGCTCCCACTGCCAGCGGAGCAGCGACGCCGCGCCCCGGTCGTCCGCCCCCTCCATGGGCCAGGGGACGCGGAAGGTGCCGTCGGGAAGGTGGTGCGGGGGAGACGGCTTCGCTGGCATTCGTACGCTCGGGGCGGGGCGGCCCCGGTCAGCTCCGGGTGATCCGGACGCCCCCGGACCCGGTGTCGATCTCCAGCCGCCCCTCGCCGCTCCCGATGCGGCCGCGGTAGGAGTCGCGCCGGACCCGCGTGGCCTGCGCGGGGACGTCCACCTGGATCCCCCCGCTCCCGGTATCGATCTCGACCTCGGCGCTGAACGAGGCGGGGACGCCGAGCCGCACCCCTCCCGATCCGGTGTCGATCTTCACCCGCCGCGCGGGGGACGCGAGGCTCACCCGCACGCCGCCGCTCCCCGTGTCCACCTTGAGGTTCTCCGCGCGGACCCCCGAGAGGTCCACCGACCCGGAGCCCACGTCCACCTCCACCTCGTCGGCGGCGATGCCGGTCCCGCTCACCGACCCGCTCCCGGTGTCCACCCGGAGCTTCCGCCCGCGCACGTCCGCCAGACGGACGCTCCCGGAGCCGGTGTCCACGTCCACGTCGCCCTCGGCGCGCTCTACCCGGACGCTCCCGGAGCCCACGTCCACCGTGAGCGACCCGCGCGTCCCCGCGGCCGCCACCGAGGCGGAGGCAGTGTTGACGCGCAGCGTGCCGTCTACGTTGGAAACATCCACCTTCCCCACTCCCTGGTGCAGGGTGACGGTGCGCCCGGCGGGGACGTGCACGACCAGGTCCGCGTATGCCTCGGTCCCCCGGCCGCTGCCGGTCACCGTGACCCTGCGCCCGCCCCGCCCGAAGGTGCCGTCCTCGCGAAGGCTGAGGCTGCTGTTGGACCGGGGCCCCATGCGCGGGTACACCACCCGGTCGCCGGGGGTGACCACCACCAGCGCCTCCGCTCCGTCCACCTGCTTCCGGTCCACGCGCAGCTCGCGGGCGTCCGCGCCGCCGCGCACGACCTCCACCACCACGCCGGAGCCGGAGCCCCCGGCCACGCGGACCTCGCCCGCGAGGTTGTGGATGGACACCCGCTCGCCCCGCAGCGTGTACCGCTCCGCCTGCTGCGCCGCGCCGGGCGCCGCCAGTCCGGCCAGCACCGCCGCGCCGGCGAGGGCGCGCACCGCGATCGTCTTCGTCATCGTCGAGCTCCGTTGCGGGGTCAGAGGCTGAGCCAGTAGTTGACCTTGATGAGCAGCACGTTGGTGCTGGGGACCGGGAGGTCGTCGTCCAGGCCGAAGAGGCGGCGCGTGTCGCGCATCAGTTCGAAGCGCCCGTCGCGGTCGAAAGCCTCGCGCCCCTGGCTCCACACCACGAAGAGGGTCGAGCCCGGGCGGTATTCCCAGCGGAGCACCGTGTTGGAGCGGAACGCCTTGAAGTTGAAGTCCGGGTTGCCGAAGCGGAAGTTGGCCACGCCGTCGCCGTCCGTGTCGACGGCGTAGGCTCCGTTCACGAGCGCCGGGTCGCCCAGCGGGCGGAAGCGGTCGCTGAAGCGTGCGGCCTGCACTACCCGCAGCCCGTCGCCCTCCCCCGTCAGGGCCACCTCGCGGAAGCCGCTCGCGTCTCCCGCGCTGAGGAAGGGCTGCGCGTAGAGCTGCAGCGACAGGTTCGGGGTGAAGGTGTAGCTCAGCCGGGCGGTGAGCGCCGCGGTGGTCTGGTCCAGGCGGCTGAAGACGAAGTGCGGCCGGCCGTCGTCCCGCGAGGACAGCGGGACGAACTGCCAGGTGTTGAGCGACCGCGAGTACGAGGGACGGAGCGACAGGTTGCTCCTCGTGGAGGCACGCCAGGTCAGCGAGGTGCTGAGGTTCCAGTTGTAGCCGTCCTCTTCCTCGCTCCATCCGCCGCTGGCGTTCAGGGAGCCGTAGACCTCCTTCCGGCTGTCGCTGCTGAGCCCGCTCCAGGCGTTGTACGAGGCGGGGACCTCCAGCGACGGCCCGCCGCGGAGCGCGCGCACGCTCACCACCGGGCGCTCGAAGTTGAGCCCGCCGTGGGCCCCCCAGAAGTTCAGGAGGCGGAAGCTCCCGTTGGCGTTCCCCCCCAGAGCCGTCCGCTCGCCGCCGAAGGTGTACCCCGTCCAGAGGTTGGTCCCCAGGTTCCAGTTCCGGAAGGTGCGTCCCGGCGTGCTCTGCTGGTAGCGGAGGTTCCCGGCCCAGAGCACCTGGTCGGCGTCGCGCTGGAAGCCCAGGTCGTTGGCCTCGAAGCCCGGGGAGCGCGCGTTCAGCACCGTGGCCCAGCGCCAGTTCCCCCCGCCCATCTTGTACGTCTCCACGTTCGCCGCCCACCCGGCGAGCGAGCCGCGGTTCGGGATCAGCTCCAGGTGGTCGGCGCCGGGGCGCTGGAAGAAGCGCGTGGAGGAGCGCTGGGTGCGCCAGAGGGCGGCGCTGTCGCCGTACACGCTGCTCCCCAGCACCCACCCGCGGATCTCGTAGTTCCCGCCGCCGTATCGGGTACGCGCGTCCACTCCGCCCGCGTACGCGGAGGAGCGGAGGAAGTCCAGGCGGTCCTCCTCGCGCAGGTCGCGGTGCACGGTGGTCACGATCCCGCCCACCGCGCTCTGCCCCTGCCGGAAGGCGCGGATCACCCGCGCCACCCCGTAGTTGGTGAGCGGCTCCACCGCCACGCTGGCCCGCTGGCCGGTTCCGGGGTGGATGAAGCGGGCCTCCTCGCGCCCGGTCACCGCGTCCATGAAGCCCAGCGACCACCCGCTCTGCGTGCGGCCGGTGACCTTCGCCGCCGCCAGGATGTTGCTGACCTCCGGCACGTCCCTGAACTCCGCGCGGCCGGGGACCCGGTCGCCCACGCCCTGCGGCGAGCGCCCGATGCGCCGGGAGTAGAAGAGCGCCTCCGAGCCGAAGTCGCCGTCCCCGGCGCCCAGCCCGAAGCGGAAGATGTCTGCCCCCTCCACGAAGAAGGGCCGCTGCTCCGAGAAGAAGCTCTCGTACGCGGTGAGGTTCACCTGCGAGGGGTCCGCCTCCACCTGCCCGAAGTCCGGGTTGACGGTCGCGGTGAGCGTCAGGTTGGAGGTGATCCCGTACTTGACGTCCGCGCCGACTCCCGCGCCGGGATCGTTGCGTCTGTAGAAGGGGTTCCCCGGCTCTTCCGGGGCGCGGGTGAGCCGCGCCGACGTGTACGGGAGCACCTCGAGGTTGCGCGGCGAGGGGAGCCCGGAGAGGCCCCGCAGCTCGCCGAAGCGCGACACCACCCCCGCCACGTTGGGGAGGACCGGGGCCCAGAACGTCTCCTCGCGCGTGCGGGCCACCTCGCGCCGCACGTTGAAGCCCCAGACCCTCCCCCCGGCCAGGTCGCGGGCGCTGTAGCGGAGCTGGGAGAGCGGGATGCGGAACTCAGCCGTCCACCCCAGCGAGTCCACCCGTGCCGCCGCGTCCCACACGGCGTTCCAGCCCCTGTCGTTGTTCGTGTCGTCGAACAGGTAGAAGTCCTGCTTCACCCCGCGCGGGTTCACCCCGAACATGTAGGCGGTGCGCCGGTCGTGGAACGAGTCGAAGCCGACCTGGACCCAGTCGGAGTAGATGTCGGCGTCGCGCCGGGCGAGCTGCCCCACGATCGAGTCCGGGCGCGTGTCGTACATCCGCACCGCCACGTAGACGGCCTGGTCGTCGTACGCCACCCACGCCTCGGTGTCCTGCGAGGCCGGCGCCCCCGCCTTGGGGGCGTTCTGGATGAAGCCCCTCGCCGGCTCGGCGCGGCTCCAGACCGCCTCGTCCAGGCGGCCGTCCACCGTGGGGGTCTCCCCCGCGGGGATGCGAACGGCGCTCACGGACTTCAGGGAGTCCGCGGGCGGCGCGAGGAGTGTCGTACTCAGGAGGGCCAGGTGAGAAAGCATCGTGAAGTGTGCTGGGGTTCGGGTCGGGGACTGTGCCCTGCTCAGGGGCGACTACGGGAGCATCCCTGCGGAAGTTTCAGACGGCGGTGTGCGCTGCCCCGTCACCAGAGCACCCGCCGCACCCGCCAGGCGAGGAGGACCGCCACGGTCGCGAGCGCGGCGCTGAGCCCCGCCCACACCCCGGCCGGTCCCAGGGTGGTGTGGAAGCCCAGCAGGTATCCCACCGCGACCCCGATCCCCCAGTACCCCGCCACCGCCATCAGCATGGGGACGCGTGTGTCCGAGGCGCCGCGCAGGGCGCACAGCCCCGCCACCTGCGCTCCGTCGAACACCTGGAAGAAGGCCGCCACCACCATCAGCGAGGTGGCGACCCGGACGATCCCGGGGTCGGAGGTGTACAGCCCCACCAGCTCCCGCGGGAAGAGGAAGAAGGCCACCGCCGTGAGCGACATGAACCCCACCGCGCACAGGTAGGTGGCCGCCACTGCGCGCCGCACCCCGCGCTCGCTCCCCGCCCCCACGTGCTGCCCCACCCGGATGGAGCCCGCCAGGCTCACCCCCAGCGCGACCATGAAGGTGACGCTCGCCAGGTTGATGGTGACCTGGTGCGCCGCCAGCTCCACCGGGCCGAACCATCCCACCATCACCGCCGTGAAGGAGATGAGCCCCACCTCCACGCCGAGCTGCGCGCCGATGGGGGCGCCGATGGCGGTGATCCGCCGCAGCAGCGCGGCGTGCGGGCGCCAGCTCACGCCGCGGAACGGGTGGAAGCGCGGGTGGAGGAGGAGGTATCCCACCATGGCCGCGAGCATCGCCCAGCGGGTGATGGTCGTCGCCCAGCCGCTCCCCACCAACCCCAGCGCCGGGACCCACCCCTCCACCCCGTAGATGAGCGCCGCGTTGGCGGCGACGTTCACGGCCAGCCCGACGAAGGTCATGACCATGGCCGGGGCGGTGATCCCCATCCCCTCCATGAACTGCCGGAAGGCCAGGAAGAGCAGGGCGGGGAGCGCTCCCCAGGCCAGGGCGTCCATGTACTCACCGGCCAGCTCGGCGACGCCGGGCTTCTGCCCGAAGAAGCGGGCGATGTCGCCGCCCAGGAAGGTGAGCCACGCCAGTGGGACGCTCAGCGCCAGCGCCAGCCAGAGCCCCTGCATCAGCACCTCGCGGCAGCGCTCTCGGTCGCCCGCGCCGAAGGCCTGGCTCACCAGCGGCGTCATCCCCAGCACCGTGCCGGTGAAGAGCATGAGCATGGCGACGTGCAGCGCGCTTCCCAGCCCCGCGGCCGCGAGCGCGTCCGCGCCCAGCGGCCCCACCATGATGGTATCCGCGGTGCTCATTCCCACCTGGCCGAGCTGGCTGACCACGAGCGGCCCCGCCACCGCGAGGAGCTGCCGCAGCTCCCGGAGGAAGAGCGCGCCGCGGCGCCGGTCCCGGGAGCGGCGCCGGCGGGGAGTGCGTGGCTCGGGGTGGCGCAGCGTGGTCGACATCGGATGCAGCGGTGGTCGG
Source organism: Longimicrobiaceae bacterium (assembly GCA_035936415.1). Lineage (NCBI taxonomy): Bacteria > Pseudomonadati > Gemmatimonadota > Longimicrobiia > Longimicrobiales > Longimicrobiaceae > Longimicrobiaceae bacterium. The sequence goes on along the minus strand of DASYWD010000195.1, from coordinate 496 downwards.
GACGGCTGGAACCATGAAGAATAAGCCCGGGTGCCGTCTGGCGGCACCCGGGCGGGGAAGTGCGAAAGTGCGGGAGTGCGAAGTGCGAAGTGCGAAAGTGCGGGAGTCAGGCGTCGTCGCCGTTCCCGGCGCGGCGCCCGAGGGCGGCCGGCCGCCTCGTCTCGGCCGAGGAGAGGAGGGCTTCGGCGAAGTCCTGGCGCTCCTCGATGAGCGAGATCCGCGCGTCCATGCTCTGCATCAGCTCCCGGATCTGGGCGATCTCGGCGCCGCGGTCCGGGAGGCGCCGCTCGCGCGTCATGACGTCGATCAGGTTGCCGAGGCGCTTGGTGAGCGGGCGGAGGATGAGCACCCCGCCGGTGGTCACGATCCCGGTGACCATTACGATCATGGGGGCGATGCTTTCTGGATCCATGCGGGGTCCTGTGGGTGTGTCGGGGAGAGGGTGCGGTGCTGCCTGGCTCTACGTGCACCGGCGCGCGGAGGTTTCAGCTCCGCG
>DASYWD010000194.1 GCA_035936415.1 Longimicrobiaceae bacterium | reverse complement strand
GCTGCTCGCCGGGCGGGAGGAGCGCGAGCGGGAAGAGTGGCGCGAGCAGGTGCCGGGGACGATCCTCCCGCTGCGCCTGGATCCCGCGCACCCGCTGGCCTGGGGCGCCGGCACCGACGGCCGCCCCGAGCGGGGCTTCGCCCTGCACGAGGGCGGGCTCGTCTTCGAGCCGGCGGCGGGGGTGGAGACGGTCGCCCACTTCCCCAAGGGACTGCAGCGGATCTCCGGGGTGATCTCGCCCGCCAACCTGAAGCGGCTGGAGGAGGGCGCCTGGCTGGTGACCAAGCGCGTGGGGCGGGGGAGCGTGGTGCTCTTCGCGGACGATCCGGTCTTCCGCCTCTTCTGGCGCGCCACCCAGCCGATGCTCGTGAACGCGCTGCTGTACTCGACCGTGCCCTGAGCCGGTTCTGGCAAGGTGAAGAAGCGCCCCCGCCGCGACGCTCGCGGCGGGGGCGCTTTCTTCATCCGCTCAGAACCCCAGCGCCGCGCCGTCCCCCCGCGGATCGGCGCCCCCCTCCAGGAGGCCGGTGTCGCGGTGGATGCGGATGGCCTGCGCGTGCCCCATGTCCTCGTCCCAGTCCATCGCCATGCGGACGTCGTGGCCGCGCGCGAAGAGCTCCCCCACCACCGCGTGGGAGGTGCGCCCCTCCAGGTGCAGCTCCTCCACGTCCCGCCCGAGGGTGCGCCCCACCACCCAGCGGGGCGCCTCGATGGCCTGCTGCACGTCGTAGCCGAAGTCCACGATCCGGGTGACGAGCGCCGCGTGCGTCTGCGCCTGACCGTTTCCCCCCATGGTGCCGAAGGCCAGGTACGGCTCCCCGCCGCGGAAGGCCATGGCCGGCATCAGGGTGTGGAAGGTCCGCTTCCCCGGCTCCAGCCGGTTGGGGTGGCGGTCGTCCAGGGAGAAGCAGGTCCCGCGGTTCTGCAGGATCACACCGGTGTCGCCGCCGGCCTCCATGCTCCCGAATTCCTGGTAGAGCGACTGGATCACCGAGGCCGCCATCCCCTCTCCGTCCACCGCGCAGAAGTAGCAGGTGTCGCCTGCCAGCGGCGTCCGCCGCGCCGCCGGGCCGAAGCGGATTCCGGGCGCCACCCCGCCCACCGGGAGGGCGCGGTCCGGGTCGATGAGCCGGCGGCGCTCGGCGGCGTACTCCTTCGAGAGGAGGCGGCGGAGCGGGACGTCCACGAAGCGCGGGTCGGTGAGCCACTCGTCCCGGTCGGCGAGGGCCAGTTTCACCGCCTCGGCCAGGTGGTGGTAGTAGTCCGCGGTGCCGTCGCCCCACGCCCCCACGTCGAACCCCTCCACGAGGTTGAGGATCTGCAGCGCGGTGAAGCCCTGGGAGTTGGGCGGGAGCTCGTGGAGGGTGAGCCCGCGGTACTCCGTCGAGACGGGCTCCACCCACTCCGCGCGGAAGGCGGCGAAGTCCTCCGGGCGCAGGGGGGATCCGCCCGGCTGCAACGCGCAGCAGATCCGCTCCGCCGTCTCCCCCTCGTAGAACCCCTCCCGCGCCCCCCGCCGGGCGATCCGCTCCAGCGTGTCGGCCAGGCCGGGGTGCGCGACGCGCGCTCCCTCCCGCAGCGGGCCCCGGCCGCCCGTGACCAGGGACGCGGCCGAATGCCCCGCGAGCTGGTCCAGCCGCCGGGACAGCCAGGACGCCAGCGAGCGCGCGACCGGGGCCCCCTCGCGCGCGTAGCGCACCGCGTCCGCGAACAGCTCCTCCCACGGGAGCCGGCCGAAGCGCTCGTGGGCCATCCGCCACCCGTCCACGGCCCCGGGGACGGTGAGCGCAGCCAGCGGGCCGCGCGCGGGGATCTCCTCCGGGTGTCCGCGCTCCCGGTAGTAGTCGCGCGTGGCGAGGCGCGCCGCGGGCCCGCTGGCGTTGAGCCCCTCCACCCCGCCACGGCGCGGGTCGTGGACCAGCCAGAAGCCGTCCCCGCCGATCCCGCACCAGTGCGGGTACACCACCGCGAGCACCGCGTTGACGGCGATCGCCGCGTCCACCGCGCTACCCCCACGGCGCAGCACGTCCAGCCCGGCGCTGGTCGCCAGGTAGTGCGGCGCCGCCACCATCGCCCGCGGCGCGAAGGTCGGCGGGCGCCCGGTCCGCGAGCCCGTCTCGTTGCTCATCCTCTCGCTCCTCCCATCGTGGATCGCCGGCCCCGCGCGTCCCCTGCTCCCACCCCGGCGTTTGTTTCCGAGCCGGCAACGGCCGTGCCTCGTCGCAAGTTGTTCCATCCCAACGGGTGCGCTCTCCATCCGACAGGAGAAGCGGGGCGCTAGCGTCTCAGGTGGGACTCGACGGCCTCAAGTGTTTGCATGGGCCCGGCCGGTATGACGGCTCACGGCGTCCCGTCCCGAAGGTGCAAGCAGGCGCGAAACTTAGACAAAATGGCAGCGAAAACCGGGCACGGATCTTCCTTTGTTTCCCGGCAGCGACACGCAATCAGGGCGACCACCCGCAGGGGAACGCCGCGACCCGACCGTGGACCGCGCCGCCGCCCGACAACGCAAAGGAAAGCACATGATCAACTTCGATCGACTCACTGTCAAATCGGCAGAAGCCATCCAGGAGGCCGCGAACGCCGCCCGGCGCGGCGGGAACCCCTCCATCGAGGACGTGCACCTGCTCGCGGCGCTTCTGGCGCAGGAGGAGGGGATCGTCGTCCCCGTCCTGCAGAAGGTGGGCGTCAACGTCGCCCGGCTGGCGAGCGAGACCGAGGCCGCGCTGGGCCGGCTTCCCAAGCAGTCCGGCGGCGCGCAGGCCACCATCTCCCGCGAGCTGAACGAGATCCTCGACCAGGCGGAGAAGGAGGCGCGCGGCCTCAAGGACGAGTACGTCTCCACCGAGCACATCCTCCTGGGCCTCGCCGCCCAGAAGGGCTCTACCACGCGCGATCTGCTTTCTCCGCAGGGGGCCACCCGCGACGCGATCATGCAGGCGCTGGAGCAGGTCCGGGGCGCGCACCGGGTCACGGACCAGAACCCGGAAGAGAAGTACCAGGCGCTGCAGCGCTTCTCGACCGACCTCACCGAGCGCGCCCGGCGCGGCCGGCTGGACCCGGTGATCGGCCGCGACGAGGAGATCCGTCGGCTGGTGCAGGTGCTCTCCCGGCGCACCAAGAACAACCCGGTGCTCATCGGCGAGCCCGGCGTCGGGAAGACGGCCATCGTGGAGGGGCTGGCGCAGCGCATCGTCAACGGAGACGTCCCCGAGGGGCTGCGCGAGAAGACGCTGATCTCGCTGGACATCGGCGCCATGCTGGCCGGCGCCAAGTACCGCGGCGAGTTTGAGGAGCGGCTCAAGGCGGTGCTCAAGGAGATCACCGAGGCCGAGGGGAAGTTCATCGTCTTCATCGACGAGCTCCACACCATCGTCGGGGCGGGGAAGACCGAGGGCTCCCCAGACGCCGGGAACATGCTCAAGCCGGCGCTGGCCCGGGGCGAGCTGCGGGTGGTGGGCGCCACCACGCTGGACGAGTACCGCCAGTACATCGAGAAGGACGCCGCGCTGGAGCGGCGCTTCCAGCCGGTGTTCGTGGGCGAGCCCACCGTGGAGGATACCATCGCCATCCTCCGCGGGCTCAAGGAGCGCTACGAGGTGCACCACGGGGTGCGGATCACCGACCCGGCCATCGTGGCGGCGGCGACGCTCTCGAACCGGTACATCGGCGACCGGTTCCTCCCGGACAAGGCCATCGACCTGATCGACGAGGCCGCGTCGCGCCTGCGCATCGAGATCGACTCGCTCCCGCAGGAGATCGACGAGGTGGAGCGCCGCATCGTGCAGCTCGAGATCGAGCGTCAGGCGCTCTCCCGCGAGACCGACCCGGAGTCGCGCGAGCGGCTGGACCGGCTGGAGCAGGAGCTGGCGGACCTGCGCGAGCGCTCCTCCGGGATGAAGGCGCAGTGGCAGAGCGAGAAGCAGGTCATCACCGACCTGCGGGAGATGAAGGAGCGGCTGGACGAGCTGCGCGTGGAGGCGGAGCGCGCCACCCGCGTGGGCGACCTGACGCGCGCCGCCGAGATCCAGTACGGCGAGGTCCCCGGGCTCCAGAAGGACCTGCAGGAGGCCGAGGCGCGCCTGCACGAGCTGCAGCAGAGCTCCCGCTTCCTCAAGGAGGAGGTGGACGCGGACGACATCGCCGAGGTGGTGGCGCGGTGGACGGGGATCCCCGTCACCCGGATGCTCCAGTCCGAGCGCGAGCGGCTGGCGCACCTGGACGAGCACCTGAACGAGCGGGTGATCGGGCAGCCGGATGCCACCCGCGCCGTGGCGGACGCGGTGCGGCGCTCCCGGGCGGGGATGCAGGACCCCAACCGTCCCATCGGCTCGTTCATCTTCCTGGGGCCCACCGGGGTCGGGAAGACGGAGACGGCGCGCGCCCTGGCCGAGTTCCTCTTCGACAACGAGGACGCCATGGTGCGGATCGACATGTCCGAGTACATGGAGAAGCACGCGGTGGCCCGGCTGATCGGCGCGCCCCCGGGGTACGTGGGCTACGAGGAGGGCGGTCAGCTCACGGAGGCGGTCCGCCGCCGGCCGTACTCGGTGATCCTCTTCGACGAGATCGAGAAGGCGCACCCGGACGTCTTCAACATCCTCCTGCAGATCCTGGACGACGGGCGCCTGACGGACTCGCAGGGGCGGGTGGTGAACTTCCGCAACTCGGTCATCATCATGACCTCCAACATCGGGAGCCCGATGATCCTGGAGCAGTCCGGCCGCCTCCGCGACCTGGACGTGCGCGCCGAGGTCGAGGCCGCGGTGCTCGCCGAGCTGCGGCGGGCCTTCCGTCCGGAGTTCCTGAACCGGGTGGACGACGTGATCGTCTTCCGTCCGCTGGGGACGGACGACCTGAAGCACATCGTCGAGATCCAGCTCCGCCGGCTGGAGCGGCTCCTGTCCGACCGCAAGCTGGGGCTGCGGGTGACCGACGCGGCCAAGGAGCTGATCGCGGACGAGGGGTACGACCCGGCGTACGGGGCGCGCCCGCTGAAGCGCGCCATCCAGCGCCTGGTGCAGAACCCGCTCGCCATCCGCGTGCTGGAGGGCGAGTTCGAGGAGGGCGACACCGTGGTCGTGGACCGGGAGGACGGCTCCCACCTGCTCGCCTTCCGCGCCGCCGGCCGGTCGGCGGAGGTGGAGGCCGGGGCCGCTTGACACCCCCCGGGGGCGTATCTAGCATTCGGGGCCGCTCCGACCGGAGCGGCCCCTTCTCTTTCCCACCTGGAGGACCCTTGCGCGCTCTTCGACTCCCGCTGCTCCTTCCCCTCGCGGCGCTCCTCCTCGCCGCCTGCGCCTCCGCCCGCCCGCCCGCCCCCCGGAGCACGCCCGGAGCGCCCGCGCCGTCCGCGGCGGTCGAGCGCTTCCTGCAGCTCGCCGCCGAGAAGGACTACGCGGAGATGGGGTACATCTTCGGGACGGAGAAGGGCGCGGTCATGTACCGCGACCCCCCCGGCCAGGTGGAGAGGCGGATGTACGGGATCGCCAACGTTCTCCAGAACGAGGGCTACACCATCCGCGGCGAGGAGCCGATCCCGGGTCGCATGGGGAGCGCCGTGCGGGTGACGGCGCAGCTCCGGCAGGGGAACCGCAGGCCTGACGTCCCCTTCGTGGTGGTGCGGGGGCCCGACTCGCGCTGGTTCCTGGAGCAGGTGGGGCTGGAGGCGGTCACCTCCCCCACCCCCGCCCGGCAGTAGCCGCCGCTATCCCTCCACCAGCTCGATCAGCACCCCTCCGGTGGAGCGGGGGTGGAGGAACGCGACCCGGTGGCCGTGCCCGCCCGTGCGCGGCTCCCGGTCGATCAGCTCGTACCCGTCGCGCCGGAAGTCGTCCAGCGAGGCGGCCACGTCCGGCACGCGGTAGCAGAGGTGGTGCATCCCCGGCCCCCGCTTCGCCAGGAACTTCCCCACGGGGGAGTCCGTGCGGGTGGGGGCCAGCAGCTCCATCCTCCCCGCGCCCTCCCCCACGAAGACGATCTCCACTCCCTGCGACTCCACCGTCTCCCGCCCGTACCCCTTGCCCCCGGTGATAGATTCGAAGACGGGGAGCGCTTCGTCCAGCGACTGGACGGCGATCCCGACGTGATCCAGAGCCCGCTCGCTCATCGCGCCTCGCAACGGTTGGTTTCTTGCGTGATTCGGCCGCGGTGAAGAATAGCCCGCGGCGGCGGGCCTGGCTACCGATCCTCCAACACGGGAAGGACACAAATGGCGGAGAACGGAAACACCGTCAAGGTGACCGACGACAACTTCCAGACCGAGATCGGCGAGGGTCTGGCGATGGTGGACTTCTGGGCCGAGTGGTGCGGGCCCTGCCGGATGATCGCCCCCATCGTGGAGCAGCTCGCCGGGGAGTACCAGGGGCAGGTGAAGGTGGGGAAGCTGGACGTGGACTCCAACCCGCGCGCCGCGGCGCAGTTCAACGTCCGCTCCATCCCCACCATCCTGTTCTTCAAGGACGGGCAGCTGGTGGACACGGTGATCGGCGCGGTGCCCCGGCAGGCGCTGGAGCAGAAGATCCAGCAGCACCTCGCCGCGTAGGGCGGCTGCTGAAACGGGCGCAGCTCTGCGTTGCCCTGCGGGCGGCTCCCTGCGGCGTGAAACGACCACGCCTCAGTCGCCGTCCTCGGGCGCCTTGATCTGCACTCCGTTTGAGCAGCCGCGGTCTCTCGTACCGTAGAACGGCCGACGGCACGACCGGATCGGGGGTGGGGTTCCACCCCCGATCCTGCATTCTGCTGCTGCTGCGTGCCGAATGCAGAGGACCCCGCGTGCCGGCTCCAGGCGCGGCGCGGCTTTCCATGCCGGCACGCCATATGTATTCTACACAGGATCCGCCTCCCCCCCGATCCGACCCAGGCGCCATGTACCGCTTCCCCCACGAAGTCGCGTACCTCCCGCAGACGCGTCTCAGCTACGTCAACCTCCCGGGGCTCCTCAGCGACGGGAAGCGCGACCGGACCGCACGCGTCCCCGGCTTCGTGGCCGTCCAGCTCGGCGACCGCTGCTACCTCATCTTCATGCGCGGCGGGGAGCCCTTCCACGCGGCCCGCATCGACCCGGACTGCCGCGGACCCGTGGCGCTGGCGGAGGTCGTGCGGGTGGTGGGGACGGAGAGCGAGCGCGGCGAGGGAGGCCAGATCGCCTACCTGGGCGCCCCGGAGGCGCAGCTCCAGGCGATGCTCTCCACGATCGTGCAGGAGCCGCTCCCCTGGACGGACGGCGAGGACGCCCGGCGCCCGGACACCCTCTTCCCGGCGCTCCGCGCCCGCACCTTCAGCGGCGTGGTGGAGCTGTGCGACCGGCGGGCGCACCAGTACCTGGTCTTCGACCGGGGCGCGTACCGCGCGGGGTACTTCTGCGAGCGTGACGCGGCAGTCCCCGTGGGCGACTTCATCCGCGCGGTCTTCCAGGAGGCGGGGGACGACCTCCGCGTGGGCCTGTACCCCCCGCTCCCCGAGCTGCCGGCGCAGGCCGGGCCGGGGCTGGTGGACCTGTACCGCCGAATCGTGGGCGGGGTGCTCCGGGAGCTCTCGGCGCCGGTGGGGCGCGAGGCAGGACTGGAGCTGATGCGCGATGCCCAGGCCGCGGTGCTCGTCCGGCGCCCCGCCGTGGAGGGGTTCGTCCTCACCGAGGAGGGGCGGGTGCGCGGCGACCCGGTGGCGACCCCGCTCGGGCTCACCGAGGGGGTGGCTGACTGGGTGACCGAGGCGCTGGTGACCGCGGCGGACCGGTACGCGGTGGATCCGGCGGAGGTGATGGTGAAGGTGTCTCGGGACTCGCGGTTCGTGCTGGCGGAGCAGGGGTTCTTCGCCCGGCTGCCCTGGGCCGTGGGGTTCTGAGTGGCGTCGCTCTTCGTGGTGAGCACCCCCATCGGCAACCTGGGCGACATCACCTACCGCGCGGTCGAGGTGCTGAAGGCGGCCGACGTGATCCTGGCCGAGGACACGCGCCGGAGCCAGGTCCTCCTCCGCCACTACGGCGTCGAGGGGCGCCTGGTCTCGGCGCACGAGCACAACGAGAGGTCGCGAGCCGCCACGGTGGTGGAGATGCTGCGCGAGGGGCGAGACGTGGCGCTGGTCACCGACGCGGGGACCCCGCTCCTCTCCGACCCCGGCGCCCGCATCGTCCGCGAGGTGGTGGAGGCCGGCTTCGAGGTGGTTCCCGTCCCGGGCGCCTCCGCGCTGCTGGCCGCCCTGGTGGCCTCCGGGATCTCCGCCGAGCGCTTCGCCTTCTACGGCTTCATCCCCCGCAAGGGCGGGCGCCGCACCGAGCTGCTGGAGGAGATCGCCGGGCTCCCCTACGCCGCCGTCCTGTACGAGTCGCCCCACCGCACGGCGGAGCTGCTGCGCGACCTGGCCGCCGCCGCGGGGCCGGAGCGCCGCGTCGCCGTCGGGCGCGAGCTGACCAAGCTGCACGAGGAGTTCTTCCGCGGGACCGCCGAGGCGGCGGCGGAGCGCTTCGAGGAGCGCGAGCCGCGGGGCGAGATCGTGGTGGTGGTGGAGGGGCGTGCGGAGGACGCGGACGCCGAGGCGGAGACGGACGCGCTGGCCGCGCGCGCGGTGGCGCAGGCGCTCCTGGCGCAGGGGATGGCGCCCAGCGCCGTGGCGAAGGAGCTGCGCCGGCGGCTGGGGATCGCGCGGAACGTGGCGTACGAGCTGGCGCAGGAGGCGGCGGAGGGGGACGGGGAGGGGTAGCGGCGCCGGGCGTCGACGCTCAGGCGCCGTTGCGGAACGCTTCGCCCGGCGCGCACAGACCCGCAAGGGGTCACCAGATAACCCGGCCGAAGATCAGCCACGAGAGAATGGCGAGTGGCACGACCAGCACCATGAGCGAAGCCGTCTCCGCCTGACGCACCATCTCACGCCGGGCCCGGGGCGGCGAGACGGCGCGCACCTGCTCGATCTCCGCGAGGGCAACGGCGGCCCGCCGGTCGCCGGAGGCTCCACTGCTCCACCCCCCGAAGACGCTGTCGCCCTCCACCTCCGGGCCGCGCAGCAGGACGCGCTCTCCCGACCGGAGCGTCACCTCCACGTCGCGTCCGCGGTAGACCAGGATCTGCTCCGCGGCCGGACGCTGCACGGCCGGAGCGCACGCCACGCCGAGAGCGAGCGTTGCGATCCCAAGCAGGGAGCGAGGCGCCGACATGCGCGGCATGGGTCAATCCAGCGGCAGGAGTTTGGGCACGAGGAAGTAGAGGATCCCCACCGTACCGAAGACGGCGGCGACGCCGGTCCAGCCCTCGCGGGGCAGGTAGCCGGGCTGGCGGTACTGCACGTATGCGATGTCCGCCACGGCGACGGCCACCCGTTCGCGCTTGCCGGGGCCGCGTGCCACCACGCCGGCGAGGCTGTCCCGGTAGAGCACGGCCTGCGCGAGCACCACGCGGGTGCTGTCGCGCTGGGTGACGCGCACCTGAGCGGGAGTGGAGGGAGATCGCTGGGGAGCGGGCATCGGCGAGTACCAGTATGCCCCGCAGCCGCTCAGCAGCGCGATCGAACCCAGAGCGGCGTAGACGGCCGAGCGCATGAACCTCGAAGCAGAAGTAGGAGCCCAGGGAGACGAGGGGGAAAGATAACCCCTGCTCCCACAACGGCGTAGGTCCGGGCCACGTCTCGACGGCTACGAGGGGGGACGCGGTGTCTCCGGCCCAGTGCTGCCGCGCGAGGGATGCCGACTATAGCGACGTTCCCGTCGATCAGGAGCCTCAACGGCCGTACTTCTCGAACAGGTACTCCCGATAGTCTTCCTCGTCCGTCCGGCCCGACGCTGCTCCCAGGAGCCGGCGAACGACCGGGGGCAATTCCTGCTCCTCCTCATCCAGCGGGAGACGGGACAGGAAGTCGCTCACAAGCTGCGACAGGCTCGTGGCGTGGCGCTCGCTGTAACGCTCCCCGCGCTCGAGTGCTTTCGAGTCGAGCGATAGGGTCTTTGTGATTCTCTGCATCGAGCGCGCCCCCGGCGTGCGTGTTGATGCGAGATGGGCGTCCGCATGTACGAGGCCGAGGTCAAGCCTTCGTTCCCCCTCACCGCCTCCGCTCCACCTCCGCCTCGATCTCGTCCGGCAGCTTGTCGAGAAAGTCGTATCCCGTTGCTTCCTCCAGCGCGTCCACCGTGGTCAGGTAGTCGCGCCAGGGCCGCGTCGCGATGCCGTTCTCGTTCGGCATGTTCACGGCGATCACCCGCAGGTCGCGGGCGGACTTCACGTCCGCGAGCCCTCGCCCGGACGGCAGCAGCACGGCGATCTTCCAGGTGTGGGTGGGGATCGCCACCTTGCCGCGTCCGCTGAGCGTCTCCGGCCGCTCCGGGAAGATTCCCCCGGCGAGGACGTAGATCTCCCGCCCCTCCTTCTGCGCCTGCTCCTGCAGGTACCGCTCGAGCCCCAGCCACGGCCCCGCGTTCAGGTCCTGCGTCTGGGGGAGGACGTTGGTGAGCAGGAAGGTGGATGCGTTCTCCTCCGGGGTGACCGTGCGCTCCTCGCTGCGCACCATGTGCCCGCGCGTGTAGCCGCTCCCCGTGTAGTCCGAGTTGACCACCCGCGTGAAGCGCGACGGCAGCGCCGGGTCCGACGTGAACGACGACGAGCGCGGCGCGTCGCCGAAGTGGGTGCGGTTCAGGTTCCAGGCGACCCAGTTCGCGACGTTGCGGCGCGGGTTGTAGGAGAGGACGTACTGCGGCTTCTCCATCAGGTAGTCGTCCGCGGGCGTGACGTCCCGCGGCGTCCCGAACTCCAGGTGGTTGCGGTAGACCGGCCCCTCCGCCACCGGTGAGGCCGCCACTTCCGCGCCCCCGGCCGCCACCGCGCCGCCCCCCGGAAGCGCCCCGCTCAGCGCTTCCACCCGTCCCGGCGTCCCCCGGTCCCCGCGGCCGAAGCTCTCCGTCGCGACCGTCCACGCGGGCCCCCCCACCTCCGCCCGGTTCCCGCCGAGGTCGCGCAGCTCCCACGAGGCCCCCCGCCGCGGGGCGGTGCTCCACGCGACCGAGTCCACCG
>DASYWD010000193.1 GCA_035936415.1 Longimicrobiaceae bacterium | reverse complement strand
CCCCTCGACTTCTTCGTCCTCTTCTCCTCCGTGGCCTCGCTGCTGGGCACCCGCGGCCAGGCCAACTACGCCGCCGCCAACGCCTTCCTCGACGCGCTGGCCCGGAGCCGCCGCGCGCGCGGGCTCCCCGCCCTCAGCGTGCAGTGGGGCCCGTGGGGCGAGGTGGGGATGGCCGCGGCCGGGGGCGAGGCCGCCGCCCGCCGCCGCGCCGAGGAGGGCTACGGCGAGATCGCCACGGCGGAGGGGCTCGGGGCGCTGGAGTCGCTCCTCTCGGCCGGTGCGGAGTGCGCGGCCGTGCTCCCCATGCGCTGGCCCCGCTACCTGTCCCGCTTCGCGCCCGGCGCCGTCCCTCCCCTGCTGGAGCACCTGGCGGGCGAGGGATCCCCGGCGGCCCCGCGGCAGCACACGAACGGGGGCGGACCCTCGTTCCTGCGGCGGCTGGAGGCTGCGCCTGCCGCGCGCCGCCCCGAGCTGCTGGAGGAGCACGTCCTGGCGCAGACGCGGGCGGTGCTCTCGCTGGACGGGTCCTACCCGCTGGCGCCCTCGCAGCGGCTCTTCGAGCTGGGGATGGACTCGCTGATGGCGGTGGAGCTGCGCACCCGGCTGCAGGCATCGCTGGAGCGCCCGCTCCCTGCGACCCTCCTCTTCGAGCACCCCACGGTGGAAGGGCTCTCCCGGCACCTGGGCGCGGAGCTGGGCCTGGACGGCGCCGCGGAGGAAACGGCGCCCGCGGAGGACGGGCTGGTCGGGGACGACGGTGCCGGGCTGCTGGCGGGGATCCGGGAGCTGAGCGAGGAGCAGGTGGACGCCCGCCTGGCGACCCTGCTGAACGACACGTCCTGGGAAGACGACTGGACCTGACGATGAGCGACGACCGCACCCTCACCCTGTCTGACAAGCAGCGCCTCCTCCTCGCCCTGGAGGAGATGAAGGCGAAGCTCCACGCCGCCGAGCAGGCGCGCCGCGAGCCCATCGCCGTGGTGGGGATGGGGTGCCGCTTCCCGGGCGGCGCCGACTCGCCCGCGGCCTTCTGGCGCCTGCTGCGCGACGGCGTGGACGCGGTCCGCACCGTCCCGGCGGACCGCTGGGACGCGGACGCCTGGTACCACCCGGACCCGGACGCGCCGGGGAAGGCGTACGTCCGCGCCGGCGGCTTCCTGGACGACGTGCGGGGCTTCGACGCCGGCTTCTTCGGGATCGCGCCGCGCGAGGCCCATTCGCTGGACCCGCAGCAGCGCCTCCTCCTGGAGGTGGCGTGGGAGGCGCTGGAGGACGCCGGGATCGCCCCGGAGCGGCTGGCCGGGAGCCAGACCGGGGTGTTCGTGGGGATCATGAACCACGACTACTCCCGCCACCTGATGGACGTGGACCGCCCGGAGCGGATGGACGCCTACGTGGGTTCCGGGGTGGACGCCAGCTTCCCCGCCGGGCGGCTGTCGTACGTGCTGGGGGTGCACGGCCCCAGCATGGTCGTGGCGACGGCGTGCTCGTCGGCGCTCGTCTCCGCCCACCTGGCCTGCCAGAGCCTGCGCAGCGGCGAGGCCGACCTGGCGCTGGCCGGCGGGGTGAGCCTGATGCTCTCGCCCGACACCAACGTGGTGCTGTCGCGCATGCACGCGGTCTCGCCGGACGGGCGCTGCAAGACCTTCTCGGCCGCGGCGGACGGCTACGGGCGCGGCGAGGGGTGCGGGGTGGTGGTCCTCAAGCGGCTTTCCGATGCCCGGCGCGACGGCGACCGGGTGCTGGCCGTCATCCGCGGCTCGGCCGTGAACCACGACGGCCCCAGCGGCGGCGTGACCGTCCCCAACGCCGCGGCGCAGCAGGCGGTGCTCCGCCGCGCCCTCGCCAGCGCCCGCGTGAAGCCCGCGGAGGTGGGCTACGTGGAGGCGCACGGCACGGGGACGCCGCTGGGCGACCCCATCGAGCTGCGCGCCCTGGCCGCCGTGATGGGCGAGGGACGCCCGGCCGACGCGCCGCTCGCCGTCGGCTCGGTGAAGACCAACGTCGGCCACACGGAGGCCGCGGCGGGGGCGGCGGGGCTGATCAAGGCGGTGCTGGCGCTGGAGCACGAGGAGATCCCGCCACACCTGCACCTGGGCGAGCGCAACCCGCACGTGGAGTGGGACAGCCTCCCCCTCACCATCCCCACCGAGCGCACCCCCTGGCCGCGCAACGGGCGGCGCCGCGTCGCGGGCGTCAGCTCCTTCGGCCTGAGCGGCACCAACGCGCACGTCGTCCTCGAAGAAGCTCCGGTCCCGGAGGACTCCGGGCCCGCCGACGCGCCCCGGCCGCCCTTCGTGCTCCCGCTCTCGGCGAAGTCCGAGGAAGCGCTCGCGGCGCTCGTCGGCCGCATGGAGCAGCATTTCTCGGAGCATCCGGAGCAGGACGCGGCGGACGTGTGCTTCACCGCGGCGACCGGGCGCAGCCACTTCGCGCACCGGCTGGCGCTGGTCGGCTCGGATGCGGAGGAGCTGCGGGCGCGCCTGGCCGAGCACGGCGCCGGGGGCGACCCGGTGGGCCTCTACCGGGGGCAC
>DASYWD010000192.1 GCA_035936415.1 Longimicrobiaceae bacterium | reverse complement strand
CCTTCGCGCTGCACCTGCGCGTCGCCGCGCGCGGCGACGGGGTGGCGCTGGAGCTGACGGGGACGGAGGGCTTCACGGCGCCCCATCTGGCGCTGCTCCTGGACCGGTACGACACGCTGCTCGCCGACGCCCTCGCGCGGCCGGACGCCCCGGTGGCCGCGCTCGCGGTGATGAGCGCCGAGGAGCGCACCCGCGTGCTCGGCTCCTTCAACCGCGCGGCGGCCCGGCGGATCCCGGCGCCGCAGCCGGTCCACGTGCTCTTCGAGGCCCAGGCGGCCCGCACCCCCGACGCCGAGGCCGTCCGCGTCGGCTCCCGGGTGCTCACCTACGCGGAGCTGAACCGCGGCGCTAACCGCCGTGCCCGCCACCTCCGCGCGGCGGGGGTCGGGCCCGAGGCGCGCGTGGGGATCATGCTCCCCAGCTCTCCCGAGCGGCTGGAGACGGTGCTTGCCGTGTTCAAGGCCGGGGGAGCGTACGTCCCCCTCGATCCCTCGTACCCGCGCGACCGGCTCGACTTCATGATCCGTGACGCGGGCCTGCGCCTGGTGCTCACGCGGGGGGAGCTGCGCCCGAGCCTCCCCGACGTGGAGGGGGTGGAGGTGCTCGCCTGGGACGAGGTGGCCGAACCGGTTGCCGGCCATCCCGACGGCGACCTCGAACTCCCCGGGGTGGACCCGGCGGGCGCCGCGTACGTGATCTACACCTCCGGCTCCACCGGCATCCCCAAGGGCGTGGTGGTGGAGCATCGCGCCCTGGCCGGGCACGGCCTGAGCGTCGGGGAGCACTTCGGCCTGGCCGCGAGCGACCGGGTCCTCCAGTTCGCCTCCTTCAACTTCGATGCGTCGGTGGAGCAGATGCTCGCACCGCTCCTCTGCGGAGCGTGCGTGGTGCTGCGCGAGGAGGGAGTGCCGAGCGTGGAGGCGCTGGGCCGCCTCGTCGCGGACTCCGGCCTGACGGTGCTCAACCTCCCCACCGCGCAGTGGCACCTCCTGGCCGAGGAGTGGGCCCGCGGCGAGGCCGTTCCGGACACCAGCCGCCTGCGCCTGATGATCGCAGGTGGGGAGGCGATGCTCCCCTCCTTCGTGCGGCGCTGGCGGGAGACGCCCGCCGGGGGGGCGCGGCTGCTCAACGCGTACGGTCCCACGGAAGCGGTGGTCACCGCGTCCACCTTCGAGGTGCCGGCGGACTTCGGCGCGGACGGCCTCCCCCTTAGCGTGCCCATCGGGCGGCCGATCGGGAGCCGGGCCGCCTACGTCCTGGACGAGCGCATGGAGCCGGTCCCGATCGGCGTGCCCGGCGAGCTGCACCTGGGCGGGGAGCAACTGGCCCGCGGCTACCTGGCGCGTCCGGAGCTCACGGCGGACCGGTTCGTCCCCGATCCGTTCTCAGCCGATCCGGGCGCGCGGATGTACCGCACGGGCGACCGGGTGCGCTGGCAGGACGACGGCACGCTGGAGTTCCTGGGGCGGGTGGACCACCAGGTGAAGGTGCGCGGCTTCCGCATCGAGCTGGGCGAGATCGAGGCGGTGCTCAACCGGCACGCGGAGATCCAGCAGTGCTCGGTGGTGGTGGAGGAGAGAAGCGAAGCGGAAAAGCAGCTGGTGGCCTACTGGGTGCCCGCCGGGGAGCCCCTTCCCACCTCCGCCCAGCTGCGCGCGTTTCTCCAGGAGCGCGTCCCGGAGTACATGGTGCCGGGCGCCTTCGTGGCGCTCCATGCGATGCCGCTCACCGCCGTGGGAAAGGTGGACCGCTCCCTCCTCTCGGCCCAGCGCCGCATCCAGGTGGAGCGCTCCTTCGTTCCGCCCTCGACCCCCGTGGAAGAGCAGGTCGCGGCGATCTGGTGCGAGGTGATGAAGCTGGAGCGGGTGAGCATGGACGACAACTTCTTCGAGCTGGGAGGGCACTCGCTCCTCGCGACGCAGCTCACCTCCCGCATCCGCAAGCACTTCGGGATCGACCTGCAGATCGGGCGGGTGATCGACGCCGAGACGGTCGCGGAGCTCTCCCGCGTGGTGGAGCCGTTGCTGGAGGCGCGTGGAGAGGGAGGGGAGGAGATGGAGATGGAGTCGATCGGCCCGGCCGCGCGCGACGGCCGGCGCATCCGCGCGACCGATCTCACCTCGCTCGTCGACGAGTAGCCGCGTGTGGGCTCTCCCACCGGCTACCGACCGCACCTCAGGGGATCTGCATACCGTGGATAGCGGCCAGCAAGTACGGAGCACACCCGAGCCGGAGGGTGCGGGGGACGACGTGTACGTCCTCCCCACCTCCTTCGCGCAGCAGCGGATGTGGTTCCTGGACCGGCTCTCGGAGGGGAGCGGCGCCTACAACACGCCCATCGCGGTGCGGCTCGGGGGCGCGCTGGACCGCGGCGCTCTCACCCGCGCGCTCGCCGGGGTGGTAGGGCGCCACGAGGTGCTGCGCACCACCTTCCCCACCATCGACGGCGAGCCCGTGCAGGTGGTGGCTCCGGCGGCGCGGGTGGGGTGGCCGGTGGTGGACCTCTCCGCCCTGCCGCGGGCCGCGCGCGCGGAGGAGTCGGAGCGCCGGATCGCCGAGGCCGCCCGGACGCGGTTCGATCTGGCCCGGGGGCCGCTGCTGCGCACCGCGCTGCTCCGCCTCGCCCCCGACGAGCACGTCGCGCTCTGCACGCTGCACCACATCGTCTCCGACGGGTGGTCGCTGGAGGTGCTGGTGCGTGAGCTCGCAGAGGGCTACGCCGCCGCCCTGGAGCGGCGTCCCCCCTCGCTCCCTCCGCTGCGCATCCAGTACGCCGACTACGCCGCCTGGCAGCGACGGTGGATGGAGGGGAGCGGCTTCCGCCGCCAGCTCGACTACTGGCGCGAGAAGCTGTCGGGCGCGCCCGCGGCGCTCGATCTCCCCACCGACCACCCGCGACCGGCGCGGTCGTCCTTCCGGGGCGCGGCCCGGTCGTTCCGGATCCCGGCGGGCCTCCTCGCCGCGGTCGCGCAGCTGGCCCGGCAGCAGGCCGCCACCCCCATGATGGGCCTCCTGGCGGCGTTCAAGGTGCTGCTGGCCCGCTACACGGGGCAGACCGACATGGTGGTGGGCACCCCCATCTCCAACCGCAACCGCGCGGAGCTGGAGCCGCTGATCGGGTTCTTCGCCAACACGGTCGTGCTCCGTACGGACCTGTCCGGGAGCCCCACCTTCCGGGAGGTCCTCCGGCGCGTGCGCCAGACCTCCCTGGAGGCGCACGCGCACCAGGACGTCCCCTTCCAGAAGGTGGTGGAGGCGCTGCGCCCCGACACGGAGCCCGCCGGCAACCCGCTCTTCCAGGTGAGCTTCAACCACCGGCCCGCGGAGGGCCCGGAGGAGGTGCGCATCCCGGGGCTCACCCTCCGCCCCCTCAAGGGGGGCTACGAGGCGGCCAAGTTCGACCTCCAGCTCTACCTGAGCGAGGGCGCGGACGGGGTGCACGGAACGATGCTCTACCGGACCGACCTCTTCGAGGCCGCCACCATCGAGCGGATGCTGCGGCATTACGAGCGGCTCCTGCGCGCCGCCGTGGACGCGCCGGACACCGCGGTCGGCCGCCTCCCCCTGCTCTCCGACGGGGAGCTGCGGCAGCTCCTGGAGGAGTTCAACCGTCCGGAGCTCGCGGCCGCGCGCGAGGAGGCGCTGCGCCCCCTCCTGGAGCGGTGCGGCGGCGCTGCCCGCGGCCCCGGGGCGGTGTACGTGCTGGACGGGGAGCTCCAGCCCGTTCCGGTGGGCGTCTGGGGAGAGGTGTGCCTGGGCGGCCCCCTCGTGCCGGGATCCGAGGCCGGGGTGCGGCGCACCGCGGTGCGGGGGCGCTGGCGCGCCGACGGGACGCTGGAGCACCGGGCCGCGGC
>DASYWD010000191.1 GCA_035936415.1 Longimicrobiaceae bacterium | reverse complement strand
CCGCGGGACCGGGCGAGCGGACGGAGATGCTGGAGGCGCACGTGGCCGCCGAGGTGGCCCGCGTCCTGGGGCTCGGCGGCGAGCTCCCCGACCCGCGGCAGGGCTTCTTCGACCAGGGGATGGACTCCCTCATGGCGGTGGAGCTGCGGGGGCGGCTGCAGGCGGCGCTGGGGCGGACTCTCCCCACCTCCACCGTGTTCAACTACCCCACCGTGCACTCCCTCGCCCGCTTCCTGGCGGAGGGGCTCCCCGGCGCCGGGGAGCCGCGTGACGGCGGCCCCGCGCCCGGCGTGGAGCCCGCGGTGGACGACCTCGGCAACCTGTCCGACGACCAGCTCCTGGCGCTGCTCGCGGGCGAACTGGAGAACGGCGACTGACCATGAGCGACACCCCGCAGCGCCCGGACGCCCGCGCCATGCTGGAGCGCGCCTACCTGGAGCTCAGGACGGCGCGCGCGCGGCTGGCCTCGCTGGAGCAGGCCCGCACCGAGCCCATCGCCATCGTGGGGATGGCGTGCCGCTTCCCCGGCGGCGCGGACACCCCGGAGCGGTTCTGGGAGATCCTGCGCGACGGCGTGGACGCCGTGCGCACCGTGCCGGCGGACCGCTGGGACGCCGACGCGCTGTACGACCCGGACCCCGCCGCGCCGGGGAAGATGTACACCCGCGAGGGCGGCTTCGTGGACGACGTGCAGGGCTTCGAGCCTGAGTTCTTCGGGATCTCCCCGCGCGAGGCGCTCACCATGGACCCGCAGCAGCGCATGCTGCTGGAGGTGAGCTGGGAGGCGCTGGAGCGCGCCGGCCTGGCCCCGTCCGGGCTGCAGGGGAGCCGCACCGGCGTGTTCGTGGGGATCGGCATCACCGACTACGCGCAGCGGCACATCCGCTCCGGCGACCCGGACCGCATCGACCCGTACGCCGGGACCGGCACCCACCTGAGCGTGGCCGCGGGGCGGATCGCGTACGCGCTGGGGGTGCACGGGCCCACGCTGTCGGTGGACACGGCCTGCTCCGCCTCGCTGGTCTCCGTCCACCTGGCCTGCCAGAGCCTGCGCGGCGGCGAGGCCGACCTGGCGCTGGCCGGCGGCGTCAACCTGGTCCTCTCCCCGGAGAGCCACGTCTACCTTTCGCGGGTGCGCGCCCTGTCGCCGGACGGCCGGTGCAAGACCTTCTCGGCCGCGGCGGACGGCTACGGGCGCGGCGAGGGGTGCGGGATGATCGCGCTCAAGCGGCTTTCCGACGCGCGGCGCGACGGCGACCGCGTCCTGGCCGTCATCCGCGGCTCGGCCGTGAACCACGACGGGCCCAGCAGCGGGCTCACCGTCCCCAACGGCCTCGCCCAGCAGGCGGTGCTCCGCGCTGCGCTGGAGAACGCGGGGGTGGGGCCCGCGGAGGTGGGCTACGTGGAGGCGCACGGCACCGGCACCCCGCTGGGCGACCCCATCGAGGTGGACTCGCTCGCCGCCGTGATGGGCGAGGGGCGCCCGGCCGACGCGCCGCTCGCCGTCGGCTCGGTGAAGACCAACGTGGGCCACCTGGAGGCGGCGGCGGGGATCGCGGGGCTGATCAAGGCGGTGCTGGCGCTGCAGCACGAGGAGATCCCGCCGCACCTGCACCTGGGCGAGCGCAACCCACACGTGGAGTGGGACAGTCTCCCCATCACCATCCCCACCGAGCGCACCCCCTGGCCGCGCAACGGCCGGCGCCGCCTCGCGGGCGTCAGCTCCTTCGGCCTGAGCGGCACCAACGCGCACGTCGTCCTCGAAGAAGCGCCGGTCCCGGAGGCCGCCGAGCCCGCCGACGCGCCCCGGCCGCCCTTCGTGCTCCCGCTCTCGGCGAAGTCCGAGGAAGCGCTCGCGGCGCTCGTCGGCCGCATGGAGCAGCACCTGGCGGAGCATCCGGAGCAGGACGCGGCAGACGTGTGCTTCACCGCGGCGACCGGGCGCAGCCACTTCGCGCACCGGCTGGCGCTGGTCGGCTCGGATGCGGAGGAGCTGCGGGCGCGCCTGGCCGAGCACGGCGCCGGGGGCGACCCGGTGGGCCTCTACCGGGGGCAC
>DASYWD010000190.1 GCA_035936415.1 Longimicrobiaceae bacterium | reverse complement strand
GCGCTGCGCCGGGCGCGCGGGCCGGCGCGCCGCATACGACGCGCGGGTCTCCGCCACGCGGTCGCTCCCGGCAGGCCCCGGCTCCTGCTCCCTCTCTTCCCGGCGCTCCTCGTCGCTCATGCGCCCTCTCCTGGTGCGGGTTGCGCAACGAATATGCTGCGCAGACGAGAAGGGCGCAAGGACGCCCTGGGACCCGGCTCAGCGCTCCACCTGCAGCCTCCTCCGCGTCGTGGCCGGCTCTCCCTCGCGCGGGACCACCGACAGCTCCAGCGTGTACTCGCCCGCCGCCGCCTCCGGGATGGCGAGCACCAGGGTGCGGGCCAGGGTCGGCCCGCCCGGCGTCTCCTCGTCCCACTGCACGTGGATGGGGGTGTCCTCCCCCACCAGCCCCAGCCGCTCCGCGAGGCGCCGCCCCCACCCCCGGGAGCCGCGCTGCAGGCTCACCGAGACCCCCACCGTGTCCGGCCGCTCCGGCAGCCCGGACACCTCCCAGAAGAGCCCCAGCGACTCTCCGGCCCGGACGCGCGTGGAGCCGCGCGCCTGCGGGATCGCCTCCTCCAGCTCCGCGGGGAGGGGGTCGGGGCTCTGCAGGAGCAGGATGTCGGAGACGGCCACGCCGCCCGCGGGCGCCGGGAGCGACAGGCCGTAGCGCGCGCGCCCCGCCCGCTTCGCCTGCGGGCTCACCGTTTCCAGGCTCATGATCCGCGCGCCCGGCGCGACGGTCCCGCTCACCACCCCCCGCGCTCCCCGTACCGTCTCCCGCGCGATGAGGGGCTCCGTCCGGTGGTCGGTCGCCAGGACCAGGGCGGCCTCCGTGACCGCCTCCGGCGGGACGCTGTCGGCCTTCATGGCGAACGCCGCCACCACCAGCACCGAATCGCCGCGGGGGAACCGCGCCACCTGGTGCTCCAGCTCCTCCACGTTCTCGGCGAGCGCGGGGGCGTACTGCGCGCGGGCGTCCGGGTCGTCCAGCGACCAGTCGTCGTCGCCGATCTCCGCCGGGGCGTCCAGGAAGCGCACGGGGGGAAGGAAGCTCCAGCTCCGCGGAGCGTAGTGGGTCACGACGGACGCACGCTCCTGCAGGAGGACGGGGCGGTTGGACCGGATGCGCTCCCACCCGACCGGCTGTCCGAAGCGCAGCAGGATCTCGCGCAGGTCGCTCCCCCAGGAGATCCCCTCGGCCGATTTGGCCCGGTCCTGGAGGCGGTCCACGAGGTTGCGGGACAGGTGCTCGGTCCGCAGGTCGTTCCCGGGAAACGCCCAGAAGGGATCCGCCAGCCACCAGAAGCGCGCCTCCGCGTCCGGCATCCCCTCCTTCAGCCGGCGGAAGGCGCGCCAGTCGCGGTCCGAGAGGAGCGGGCTCAGGTCGGTCCACTCCTGCCGCACCTCCGGGGGCATGGCCTCCAGCGCGGCGCCGTAGGCGGAGTCCGCCCCGGTGGTCCGCCCCGCGGCGTGCAGCGCGAACCCCTCCAGCGCGGTGCACCACCACCCGCCCCGGCACTCCCGCGCGGCGGCGGCGGCCTCGTCCGTCCGGCCCGCCTCCACCAGGTAGCGCACGCGCTGCCCCGCCACCCACTCGTCGCCGGGGTACAGCGTGGACGCCTCCCCCAGCCGCGCGATCAGCACGTCGCGCCCCTCGCGCACCGCGTCCGCCTCGGGCGGCGGCACCCACTCCGGTCCCGAGTCGTCCCCGTGCCACAGGCAGAAGCGCCCGATCCGCTCGTCGCAGCGGTCGGGGCCCACGCCGTGGTTGGTCCAGGGGAGGTGGCGGAAGCGGAGG
>DASYWD010000189.1 GCA_035936415.1 Longimicrobiaceae bacterium | reverse complement strand
CCGGGGATTTCGGCGCCGTGCTGGAGGAGGCGCGCCGCGAGCTGGCCGACCTGCTGCGCGTGGTCGCCGCGCACCCCGGCACCCGCCGCCCGCTGGCCGACGAGATCGTCTCCTACGGCGAGCGGCTCGCCTCGCGCCTCCTGGCGGAGACCTTCCGCGCCCGCGGGCTCCCCGCGCGCTGGGTGGACGCGCGGCGCTGCGTCCGCACCGACGAGGAGCACGGCCGCGCCGCGCCGCTCGGCGCGCTCACGGACGAGTGCACCCGCGCCGAGCTGCTCCCCCTCCTGGAGGCGGGCGAGTTCCCGGTGCTGGGCGGCTTCATCGGCTCGGCGGCGACCGGGGCCACCACCACGCTGGGCCGCGGCGGCTCCGACTACACGGCGGCGCTCGTGGGGGCGGCGCTGGGCGCGCGCGAGATCCAGGTCTGGACGGACGTGACCGGCTTCCTGACCGCGGACCCCCGGGTGGTGCCGGACGCCCGGCGCATCGAGCGCCTCTCCTACGAGGAAGCGGCGGAGCTGGCCTTCTTCGGCGCGAAGGTGCTGCACCCCAAGACGATCCAGCCGGCGGTGGAGCGGGGGATCCCGGTGCGGATCTGCAACTCGCGCGACCCGGAGGCGGGGAGCACCCTGGTGGACGCCCGCACGGAGCCCTCGCCGGGCGCGGTGCGCGCCATCGCCCACCGCGCGGGGGTCACGGTGCTGCGCGTGGCCTCCGCGCGGATGCTGGGCACCTACGGCTTCCTGCGCGCCCTGTTCGAGGTGTTCGACCGGCACCGCACCCCGGTGGACGTGGTGACCACCTCGGAGGTGAGCGTGTCGCTCTCGCTGGACCGCACCGACGAGCTGGACGCCATCGTGGCGGAGCTGGCGACGCTCGGAGAGGTGCAGGTGGAGGGCGGGAACGCCATCGTCTGCGTGGTGGGGGCGGGGCTGCGGAGCACCTCCGGCGTCGCCGGCCGCGTCTTCGAGGCGGTGGGCGACATCAACGTGGGGCTGATCTCCCAGGGCGCCTCCAGCGTGAACCTCACCTTCGTCGTCGAGGAGGGCCGCGCCGCGGAAGCGGTGCGGCGGCTGCACGCGGAGTTCTTCGGGTAGCCCCTCACCGACGGGACGGACGTAGCCCTCCCCGCCCGCTGAAACCCGGGCCGGCGCCGCTCCGTAGGTGCTCCCGGAACCCGGCCGTACTCAGTCCAACCGAACCTCTCGATGCTCCTCCTCCTGGCAGCCACGCTCCTCGCGGCGCACCACGCCGCGCCCGATACCACCCATCCGCAGTCCGCGCCGCGGGCCGACGCGTACCTGGACGCCGGCGCGCGGGAGACCGTGCGCCTGGCGCGGGAGCGGAGGACCGGCGTGGAGAGCTCCATCCGCCGCTACCGGACGGTGTCGCGCTCCCGGATCTCGCTGGGGATGCGGGCGCTCCGGCGCGACCGGCTCTTCTTCCGCTGCGAGTCCGCCGTGCGGGTGGACTGGCGGCGCGGCGAGCCGGCGATCAAGGAGGTGCTCGGCGGGCGCGAGGTCGTCCCGCTGGTGAAACGAGCCCCGGAGGTGGAGGAGGACTGCGGCAGCTCGGTGTTCGACCCGTCGGCGGACCGCCTGGTCTTCGGGCTGGGCGGGCTGCTGGGTGGGGAGGACGCCTTCGCGCGGCACCCGCTCGCCCCCGGGAGCGAGGCGGACTACCGCTTCCGCTCCGGCGACACCATGACCGTGCGGATCCCCGGGATGGCGCCGCTCCGGCTGGTGGAGCTGCGGGTGATCCCCCGGCGGAACGAGTCGTCGCTGGTGAGCGGCTCGCTGTGGCTGGAAAGCGACTCCCACGCGGTGGTCCGGGCGGTGCTCCGCCTGGCGCGCCCCTTCGACCTGGAGCGGGACGGCGACGCCGACGACGCAAAGGACGTCCCCGGCGTGATGAAGCCGGTCCGGGCGGACCTCCGCTTCGTGACGGTGGAGTACGGGCTCTGGGACCAGAAGTGGTGGCTGCCCCGGCTGGTGGCGCTGGAGGGCGAGGTGCAGGTGGGAAAGCTGGCCCGCATGCCGCTCCGCATGGAGCAGACGTACTCGGACTTCGAGGTGGAGGGCGATCCCGACGCCGCACCGGCCCCCGCCGCCGTCACCGCGGCGGACCCTTCGGCCGTGTCATCGGCCGCTACGTCGGCCGCCCGTTGCGCCGGCTCGACCGGGCGGCTGAAGGCGGTCGGCGACTCGCTCCAGGCGGCGCACCCCGACTACAAGGTGTCGGTGAGCTGCAGCTGCAGCAGCGGGAGCTGCAGCCAGTCCGTTACGCTCATGCCGCGCGACCCGCAGCGGGTGGTGGCGAGCGAGCACCTCCCCGCCTCCATCTACGAGGAGGGCGAGGCGCTGGTGAGCCGGGCGGAGATGCAGGAGCTGCTCGCGCTGGCGAAGGGCGCCTCTCCCGCGCCCTGGGAGCTGGCCCGGCCGCGCTTCGAGTGGGGCGGCCGCAACCCGGAGCTGCTGCGGTACAACCGCGTGGAGGGGCTTTCGGTAGGTGCGCGCGCCCTGTGGGACCTGGGTCGCGCCGAGGCGGACGCCACGGTCCGCCTGGGCACCGCCGACTGGCAGCCGGACGTGGAGCTGGGCCTCGCGCGGAGCGGGCCCGCGTCCCGGCAGCGGGTGGCGGCGTACCGGCGCCTCAACACGGTCGACGGGGCCCCGCGCGCCCTGGGGCCGGGGAACTCGCTCTCGGCGCTCCTGTTCGGCCGGGACGACGGGAACTACTACCGCAGCCTGGGGGCGGAGCTGCTCCGCTCGCCAGCCGGAGAGGGGGCGGGGCTGGGCTGGCGCCTCTTCGCGGAGCGGCAGGACGAGGCGGAGAAGAGCACCGACTGGAGCCTCCCGCGGCTCTGGAGCGACGAGGGCTTCCGCGAGAACGTCCCCGCGGCCGGGGCGAACCAGGCGGGCGCCGCGGTCTCCTGGCGCGGGTGGCGCGGCGCGAACCCGGCGGGGTGGCGCGGCGGCTCCACCCTCTCGCTGGAGGGCTCCACCGGGACCTTCACCTTCGCGCGCCCCTCGGCCTCGCTGTTCGGCTCGGCGCCGCTCCCCGCGGGCCTGGTGGGGTCCGTCGAGGCGGCGGCGGGGACCTCGCTCGGCGAGGTGCCGGTGCAGAGCCACTGGTTCCTGGGCGGTCCCGCGTCCGTGCGCGGCTTCGCGGGCGGCGCGATGTCGGGAGAGGCGTTCTGGCGGGGGCGGGCGGAGGTGGGGCGTGCGGCGCCCGGGGTGCGGGTCGTCGCCTTCTCGGACGCCGGGTGGGCCGGCGAGCGCGGCGCCTTCACGCTGGACCCGCCGCTCCTCTCCGCCGGGGTGGGCGCGAGCTTCCTCGACGGGCTGGTGCGCCTGGACCTCGCCCGCGCGTTGCGGGGCGACTCGGGGTGGCGGGTGGAGCTGTACCTCGACGCGCTCATGTAGGGCGGCGTCAGCCGGGCGTGTCGAGGCCGCGGCCCAGGATCTCCCCCAGGAACTCCAGCTCCCCGCCCGGCACCGCGCGCGCGGGGTGCATCGGCTCCGGTGGACGGGGGTCGCGGCGGTGGACGCCGCTGTTACCGCCCTCCCTCGCCCCCGTTCCCCAGCACCGCCGCCCCCGCCGTAGCACCGGCTCCGAAGGACACCAGCAGCGTCGGCCGATCCGCGGGGACCCGTCCCCCGCGCACGGCCTCGTCCAGGGCGATGGGGATGGTGGCCGCGCCGGTGTTGCCGTAGCGGTCGATGTTTACGAAGACACGCTCCGGGGCGAGCTGCATCTCCTTCTGCAGCCCCTCGATGATGCGCAGGTTGGCCTGGTGCGGGACGACCAGCCCCACCTCGTCCGGCGCGGCCCCCGCCCGCTCCAGCGCCGCCGCGGCCTGCGACGCCATGGTCCGCACCGCCGCCTTGAAGAGGCGGGTCCCCTCCATCCGCAGCAGGTGGGCGCGCTCCTCCAGCACCCGCGAGTCGAAGGGCCGGCGCGAGCCCCCGGCCGGGCGCAGCAGCGCATCGGCCAGGCGCCCGTCCGCCCACCAGCTCGTGGCCCGCACCGCCAGGGGGCCGTCCCCCGCGGCCAGCACCGCCGCCCCCGCGCCGTCGCCGAAGAGCGGGCCGGTGGCCGGGTCGGCGCGGTCGGTCACCGTGGAGAGCTTCTCCACCCCCACGACCAGCCCGTACCGCCCCGCGCCGGCGCGCAGCAGCGCGTCCGCCACGACCAGCGCGTAGATCCACCCGGCGAAACCCGCCTCCACGTCGAAGCAGGCGGCCCCCCACGCCCCGATCTTCGCCTGCAGCTCGCAGGCGGTGGGGGGCGTCAGGTGGTCCGGGGTGGAGGTGGCTACGACCACCACCCCCAGCGCCTCGGCCCCGATCCCGGCCGCCTCCAGCGCGGCACGCGCCGCGCGCGCCGACATCGCCGCCGTGCCCTCGCCATCCGCCACCCGCCGCTCGCGGATCCCGGTGCGCCGCAGGATCCACTCCTCCGTCACCCCGGCGAGCCCGGCGATCTCCTCGTTCCCCAGCACGCGGGCGGGGAGGTACCGCCCCGTCCCCGCCACGTGCGTCCCCGCACCCCCGCCCGCCGCCACGCGTCAGC
>DASYWD010000188.1 GCA_035936415.1 Longimicrobiaceae bacterium | reverse complement strand
GAGGCTCCCCCGGCGGTGCGAAACTCGCCCGGCCGGCGGAGCGAGACGGGGTTGCCGCGCGGGCTCACACAAACGCACCGCCTGCTGAGCCTCCCCCCGCCTCCCGATCACCCCTTCCGGTCTGCCTGGATTCGGCATCATGCCAGCAGTTGCACTCGTGTGTGCCTTCTGCTCCAGCAAGTACCGTAAGGCATACGGCGGCAGTATCTTGAAGGCCAGACTCCGGGGGATGGAGTCGTTCAGGTTCAACATCCGAGTAGTTCAATGGCTGCAACAGGCATTTTCATTATCGTCGGGACGGCGATCGGGCTGATCCGCGCGCTCCCGCAGCTGCTCCGGCTCGTGCGGACCCAGGATGCGCAGGGCGTTTCGGCGGACTCGGCGGGAACCATCAGCGTCGTCAGCTTCGCCTGGGCGGCCTACGGCATGCTCACCGACCAGGTCGCCGTGGCGCTGGCCAGCGGCGCGTCGGCGGTGATGTTCGGCATCGTCACGGCGGTGGCGCTTCGTCTCGGCCGCCGAGTGAGTGAGATGCGCACGACGCCCGTCTGGCTGATCGTACTGGCGTTCGCCGGCTCGGTCGGCGGCGCCCAGGGACTCGGCTTGCTGCTGCCCGTCAGTGTGCTGGTGGCGAACGTGCCGCAGCTCCTCGTGGCGTGGCGGGAGCGCGACCTGAGCGGCCTGTCGCTGGGAACCTGGGTGCTCTCCGTCGCGGAAGCTGCCGTCTGGGGCACGTACGGGCTGCTCGCCGGCGACCGGGCGATCCTGGTCCACAACGTTCTGCACCTGACTACGAGTGGCGGGATCGTTCTGCTGCGGTTGGCGAAGACGAGACGGTTGGGGCAGGAGGCGCTGGCGGGCTATCCTTGACCCCCACGGCTGGGGGCGCGGCTGTCGAAGGTCGGCGCTCCCGACATGACCGTCCCGGTGGACCGAAACGGATGAGGTTCGTTCGGGGAGCCGGCGACTCAGTGCGGCCCTATCCCGGCGGGAGGAGCCGCACCACCGCCAGCAGGGCGAGCGAGGTCACGGCGGCCCAGAGGAGCACCCCCTGCACCAGCGGCCGGAGACCCACCGCCCGCAGCGTCGCCCGGCTGAGCCCGGCGCCGATCAGGAAGAGCGTCAGCACCAGTCCCCTGCGCGCGAGACCGGCCAGGCTGTCCAGCGCCGGGGCGGCGGCGGCAGGGAGGAGCGTGCGGGTGACCGCCGCCAGCAGGAAGAAGCCGATGAACCAGGGGATCCCCGCCCGCGCGGCCGCGTCCCTCCCGTGGGCGGCGAAGGCGCCGGGTGAGCGGCGCACCAGGGCGGCCGCGCCCAGCGTGAGCGGGACGATCCAGAGCGCCCGCGCCAGCTTCAGCACCGTCGCGCTCCCCAGCGCCACGTCCCCGTACGCCGCCGCCGCGCCCACCACCGAGCTGGTGTCGTGGATGGCGACCGCCGCCCACACCGCGAACTGCTCCTGGCCCAGCCCCAGCAGGTGTCCCACCGCCGGGAAGAGGTAGAGCGCCACCGCGTTCAGCACGAACACCGTCGCCAGGGCGACGCTCATCGCCTCCGCCCCCGCCCCGATCACCGGCCCCACCGCCGCGATGGCGCTCCCCCCGCAGATGCTGGTGCCGGCGGTGATCAGCAGCGAGGTGGCCCGCTCCACCCGCAGCCAGCGCCCGAGTAGCGTCCCCAGCAGAAGCGCCACGACGATCCCGGCCACCGTGTAGCCGATCCCGGTGGCGCCCGCCTCCAGCACCGCCGCCAGCGGCATCCCGAACCCCAGCCCCACCACGCTCGCCTGCAGCAGCACCTTCGAGGCGCGCGCCGTCCGCTCCGGGAATGGATTGCCCGCCGTGAGCGCCAGCGCCGCGCCCAGCGCCAGGGCGAGCGCGGGCGAGGCCCACGGCGTCACGCAGAAGAGCGCGAGCGCGGCAAAGAGGAGGCGGTGCGGTGTGCCGGCGGAGTGCGGATCCAGGGGCTCGCTCGAAAGTGAGGGTGGTGGACGCCCGGTCCGGGAGGCGCCAAGATGGCGGGGCGGGCGGGCG
Source organism: Longimicrobiaceae bacterium (assembly GCA_035936415.1). Classification (NCBI taxonomy): domain Bacteria; kingdom Pseudomonadati; phylum Gemmatimonadota; class Longimicrobiia; order Longimicrobiales; family Longimicrobiaceae; species Longimicrobiaceae bacterium. The sequence continues at coordinate 2,559 of DASYWD010000188.1, read as the reverse complement.
GGCACAACCGGCGGAGCACGCCGCGCTCCAGGGAGCGCCGGGTCGATCCTTGCAGTGCCCCACCCCCGCCGCGCGCCTCCGCGGGGAGGAGCAGAGGCGCGCCGCGGCCAAGCGTGAACCGCCAGCAAGGAGCCCGACATGCCCGAGAGCGACCTCATCGCCCGCATCCGCGAGGTGCAGCACCCCCTCCGCGGCGCCGACGACCTGGACCCGCTCCTGGACCGCATCGGCGACGCGCGCTTCGTCCTGCTGGGCGAGGCGTCGCACGGCACCTCCGAGTACTACACCTGGCGCCACCGGATCACCGAGCGGCTGGTGCGCGAGCGGGGGTTCTCCTTCGTGGCGGTGGAGGGCGACTGGCCGGACTGCTACCGCGTCAACCGCTACGTGAAGGGGTGGCGCGACTCCGGCTCCAGCGCGCGCGAGGTGCTGCACGCCTTCGACCGCTGGCCCACCTGGATGTGGGCCAACGAGGAGGTGGCGGCGCTGGCGGAGTGGATGCGCGAGTGGAACGCCGACCAGCCCGAGGAGCGCAAGGTGGGCTTCTACGGGCTGGACGTGTACTCGCTCTGGGACTCGATGGAGGCGGTGCAGAAGTACCTGGAGCGCGTGGACCCGGAGGCCGCCCGCCGCGCCCGCCGCGCCTACGGGTGCTTCGACCCGTACGGGGAGGACGTGCAGGAGTACGCCATGGCGACCGCACTCGTCCCCACCTCGTGCGAGCAGGAGGCCGTCTCCATGCTGACGGAGATGCGCCGCAAGGCCCCCGAGTACCGCGAGGACGGCCGCGAAGCGTACTTCAACGCCGAGCAGAACGCCCTGGTCGCCCGCAACGCCGAGCTGTACTACCGCACCATGGTGCGAGGCGGCCCCACCTCGTGGAACGTCCGCGACACCCACATGATCGAGACGCTGGGGCGGCTGATGACCCACCACGGCCCCGACGCGAAGGCCATCGTCTGGGAGCACAACACGCACATCGGCGACGCGCGGGCCACCGACATGGCGCGCGCGGGGATGGTGAACGTGGGGCAGCTCGCCCGGCAGGAGTGGGGGGACGACGACGTGGTGCTGGTGGGCTTCTCCTCGCACCGCGGGAGCGTGATCGCCGGGGAGGAGTGGGGCGCGCCGATGGAGCGGATGCCGGTGCCCCCCGCGCGCGACGGGAGCTGGGAGGCCGTCTTCCACGCCGCGGGCGCCGAGGACCGCCTGCTGATCACCGACGACCTGGCCGGCGCCGAGTCGTCCATGGACCCGCTGGGCCACCGCGCCATCGGCGTGGTCTACAACCCCGGCGCCGAGCGGTGGGGAAACTACGTCGCGACCGTGCTCCCCCTCCGCTACGACGCCATGCTCTACATCGACGAGACGCAGGCGCTCCGCCCCTTGCACTTGGAGACGCACGAGACCGGCGAGCCCCCCGAGACGTTCCCGTCGGGGATGTAGAACGGGGCGGGCCCCCTCACCCCCCGGCCCCCTCTCCCCCGCAAGCGGGAGAAAGGGGGAGAACGGCAGGGCGCCAGCGCGTTGTCTCCGCCGCGCGCGAGCGAAGCCCCTCTCCCGCTTGCGGGGGAGGGGTTTGGGGAGGGGGCCTACGACGGCGCCCCCACCGGGATCTTCCGACAGGGGCGCCGTTCCGCACGTCGCACCTCGCACTCCCGCACTCCGCACTCTCCGGCCCCGCCGGGGCCCCCTACCGCTCCTCGATCACCCCGCAGGCGATGCGCGCGCCGGAGTTCCCGGACGGATCGGTCCGCTGGTCGTCGGCGGTGGCGTGGATCACCAGCGCGGTGCCGCCCTGCTTCAGGAGAGGGTTGGTCCCGCGCAGCGTCACCACGGGCGCGACCACCTCCATCGCCCCCTCGCCGTCGGCGCCCACCGTCAGGTTCGGCAGGTCGCCCGCGTGCGGACCCTGCGGGTTCTCGAGGCCGTGCTGGCGCCCGGTGGGGTCGTAGTGGCCGCCCGCGGTGGTGAAGCCCGGCGGGTCGCACACCCCGTTCTCGTGGATGTGGATGCCGTGCGTCCCCGGTGGGAGCCCGCGCACGTTCACGTTCACCCGCACCCCGCGCTCCGCCTCCGTCAGCACGGCGATCCCGACGGGGCGGCCCTGCGCGTCGATGAAGCGCACCGTGGCCGCCGTCGGGTCCTTGCCGCCCGCGCCCATGGCGGGGGCGCACCCCACCGCCAGCAGGAGGACGGCCCCCGCTCCCATCATCCGGTTCCTCATTCTCTCTCCACGGTGGACGGTTCTCGCGTGCACCCGCGCTCCGACAGGAATACTTCCGGCGGGCCTCCGCAAGAGGCGTGCGTCCCCCGTCGGCAGAGCTACTAAGAAACTAGTTGACACGAAGGCACGGGCGGATTATCCTCTACTAAGAGTCTAGTAGATGGCCTCGCGACCCGCCGGAGGACGACGCATGGTCTTCACGTGGATGCTGTACTGCACCGCGGTCTCCGCCCTCGCCGCGCTCGGCGCCTTCGCGCTGGAGCGGGCGCTCGGCCCGCTCGGCCGGCCGACGCGCTGGGCCTGGGCGGGGGCGATCGGTCTCTCCGTGGTGC
>DASYWD010000187.1 GCA_035936415.1 Longimicrobiaceae bacterium | reverse complement strand
CGGTGTCGCCGCTCGCGGTGAGCGCCGCGGCGCGGAGCGAGCCCGTCCCGCCGACGTCCACCGTGGCGAAGGCGGGCGTGACCGCCACGCGCGACGCCGGGGCCTGCGAAACGGTGAGGGCCAGGGTGCCGCTCACGCCTTCGGCGCTGGCGGTGATGGTCACCGGGCCGGCGGCGCGCCCCGTGACCAGGCCGTCCTGCGAGACGGTTGCGGCGGCTTCGCTGCTGCTGGCCCAGGAGAAGGTCTTCCCGGCGAGCGCGGCGCTCCTCCGGTTGAAGGCCACCGCGGTGAGCTGCAGGGTCCTCCCCGCCTCCACGGAGGAAGCGGGGGCGCTCACCTCGACCCGCGAGATGCTGCGGTTGGACGCGGCGGGGCCGTCCTTGCACCCCCCGGAGAGCAGGAAGGCGCCGACGCCGGCGCACAGCAGGAGCGGCGTCCTGGACCGCGCGAGGCGGGAACGGGAAGCGGGGTGGCTCACGAGTGTCTTTCTGGAACGGTTCGGACGACGGGGCGGGGTCGGGTCTTCCGCTCAGCGGCGGGACCGGGGGGCGGACCCGCAGACCGACGGTCGGGGAGCTGGCGGAAGGACCGGGCCCGGAAAGCGGATCCCGGATGTGGGAGACGGTATATTGCGGGCCGGGGTCCCGCATGTCAACGCGCTTGGCCGAACACACACGTGCACCCACGGAATCCCCGTCACGGCGCGGTTCTCGCCCGACTCCCGGGGCCGGCTCCGGCGGCCGGTTCCGCGATGGCCCGCGGGGGCGAGGGGCGGAGTGTTCCCGAAAGGGAACGCGTCGCCCCTGCAGCCCGGAGTCAGGGCCCGCTGCAGCTCCCCGGCGCGGGGCCCAGGAGCAGGAGCGCGTTGGCGACCGGACGCTCGCCCTCGGGGTCGGAGGGGCGGTTGACCGTGGCGCCGCGGACGACCAGCGCGGTGGAGCCGCCGCCGTCCAGGTTCAGCGCCTCCACGGCCCCCAGCTCCAGGAAGAGGGCGCGCAGCTCGTCCAGCGACATCCCCACGCTGTGCCCGGGCTGCCGCCCGTCCACCGCCACCAGGAGGAGGGTGCCGTCCGCGCGCCACCCCACGGCGCTGCGCGGATGGCGCGCCGTGGAAAAGGACGGCTGCATCCCGGGCGGGTCCGGGACCGGACGCCCGCCGCGCAGGAGCACGGGGTGGCCGCCCACCATCTCCCGCACCGGTCCGGGCGCCGGGTCGAAGGCGAGCGTCCAGCGGAGCGTGTCGCCCACGGGCGCGAGGAGGCGGAGAAAGGTCGCCGCCTGCCCGCGGGCCGCGAACACCGCCCCGTCCGCGGGGACGGGGACGCCTTCCGGGAGCGTGTCCACGGCCACGAGGACGCCGCGCACGGTGTCGCCCACGGCGCGCGGCGGATCGAGCCGGCGGACGACCAGCTCCACCACCCCGGTGTCCGCCGGGGTGGCGGCGCCGACCAAGCGGTTGTAGAGCGCGAGGGTGTCGCCCGCCGGGGGGGCGTTGACCCGGCCCAGGAGCGCCGAAAGGCCCGGCGAGAGCCACAGCCTCCCGCCGAGCCGCACCGTCCCGACGAACGGCGCCCCCCGGTCGGTGACGCCGAGGACGGGGCGGTCCGTGGGGCCGGAGACGACCTCCCCCGCCGCGACCTGGGCGC
>DASYWD010000186.1 GCA_035936415.1 Longimicrobiaceae bacterium | reverse complement strand
TGCGGAAGGCGTGCTCCTCGCTCGCCGGGCCGATGAAGGCCACCTCGCGGTGCCCCAGCCCCAGGAGGTGCTCCGCGGCCAGGCGGCCCGCGGCCTCGGCGTCGCTCGCCACCCCGGGGAAGCGGTCGGAGGGGCGGTCCGCCACCACCACGTTCAGGTCGGTGACGGCGTCGGCGGGGAGCGAGTCGGCGCCGGAGGGGTCCAGGATCACCCCGTCCACCTGCCGCGCCCGCAGCGCCTCCAGGTGCCGCGTGGGGGCCGCCCCCCGCGCGTCGCAGAGGAGGGTGGCGTACCCCTCCGCCGCCGCCACCCGCTCGATCCCCCGCACCACCTCCAGGAAAAAGGGGTTGGCGAGGTCGGGGACGATCACCCCCAGCGCGTACGATCGCCCCCGCACCAGCCCCCGCGCCAGGATGTTGGGGCGGTACCCCAGCTCCTCCGCGGCCCGGAGCACCCGCTCCCGCGTGGCCGCCGCGATCCGCGCCCGCGGGTTCCCGCCCAGCACCAGCGACACCGTCGCCTGCGACACCCCGGCCGCGCGTGCGACGTCGTGCGCGGTCACGGAACGGGAGGAGAGCGGCGACGTCATGGTATGCTAATACGTATTAGCAGATCGGAAGTCAAGGGTCTCGTTCGGACGGCCGTCCGGCGGACGGGGCGCCTCGCGCGCTTGACCGCGGCGGCGCCGGCTGGCAACTTTCAGGGATGACGGAACTTGACGAGACCAGCCCCTGCGCCGGGGCCTCCCTGGCCATGCGGATCCTGCACGCCGGCTCCGGCGTGGCGGACCGGATCGAGCACGCGCTGGAGCCGGTGGGGCTCTCGCTCGCCAAGATGGGCGTGCTGCGCCACCTGGTGGCCGCCGGGGAGCCGCTCCCCCTGGGGCAGCTGGCGGAGCGCCTGTCGTGCGTCCGCTCCAACGTGACCCAGCTCGTGGACCGGCTGGAGGGCGACGCCCTGGTGCGCCGCGTCCCGGACCCGGGCGACCGGCGTAGCGTCCTCGCCGTCATCACCGAGCCCGGCCGCCGCTGCTACGAGGCGGGCGCCCGCGCGCAGGCGGAAGCCGAGGCCGCCATCCTGGCCACGCTCTCGCCCGAGGAGCGGGAGCACCTCGCCACCCTGCTCGACCGCCTGGGCTCGCACGCCTTCGCGGGGTGACCCGGGACCCCCGCCGGGTCTGTCCCGCTCCGGTCGCTCGCCCTTGAACCGGCCCTCCCCGGCGGCGCGCGGCGCCGCCTCCCCCCCCGGGCTGATCCTCTTCTCGCTCTGGCTGATGGTGTTCGTCGCCAGCAGCCAGGTGATGCTCATCGCCCCGCTCCTCCCGCGCATCGGCGAACAGCTCCGCATCCCCGCCTCGCTGCTGGGAACGCTGGTGACGGCGGACGCGGTGATGGTGGGGATCTTCGCCTTCGCCGCGGGGCCCATCTCCGACAAGCTGGGGCGCCGCGCCATCCTGCTCGTGGGCACCGGCGCGCTCGCCCTGGCCCTCGCGGCGCACGCGCTGGCCTTCGACTACCCCTCGCTCCTGGCGGCGAGGGCGCTGGCGGGGATGGCCGGCGGGGTGCTGAGCGGCGCCGCGATGGCGTACGTCGGCGACTACTTCCCCTACGAGCGGCGCGGGTGGGCCGCCGGGTGGGTGATGAGCGGGATCGCCGCCGGGCAGATCGTCGGGGTGCCGCTCGGCGCGGTCCTCGCGGCGGAGCGGGGCTTCCGCCTCCCCTTCCTGGCGCTCGGGGCGGTGTGCGCGCTCGCCCTGCTCCTGATCTGGCGGGCGGTGCCGCAGCCGGACGTGGCGCGCTTTCATGGGCGGCTCACGGTGGGCGCGGCGCTGCGGGCGTACGCCGAGCTGGTCCGCCGGCGCGAGATCGCGGCCGCGGCGGCGGTGTTCTTCCTGATGTTCATGGGGAACGCGTTCTTCATCACCTACCTCCCCACCTGGCTGGAGAGCTCGGTGGGAGCGACGCCGCAGCAGGTGGCCGCGCTATTCCTGGTGGGGGGGATCGCCAACGTCCTGTCCGGGCCCCGGGCGGGCAAGCTGTCCGACCGCATCGGCCGGAAGCGGCTGATCGTCGGCGCGTCGCTGGGGCTGGCCGTGCTGATGGTGCTCACGGTCCCCCTGGTGCGCGGGGTGTGGGCGGCCTACCCGCTCTTCTTCGTGGCGATGATCCTCTTCGCCGCCCGGATCGGTCCCTTCCAGGCGCTGCTCACCGCCCTGGTGCAGGCGGAGCGCCGAGGGGTGCTGATGAGCCTCACAATGGGGACGGGCCAGATCGGCTTCGGCATCGGGAGCGCGGCGTCGGGGGTGCTCTACGAGGCGGCGGGGTTCGGCGCCAGCACGGTGGCCGGCGCGGTGCTCCTGGTCGCCATGGCGATCCTCACCTGGCGGGCGCTCCCGGAGCCGGAGCTGGCGGGGGCGGCGCCGGTGCCGCCGGTGCCGGAGCCGGTGGGGTAGGGAGTGCGAAAGTGCGAAAGGGGCCGCCCCCGCGAGGGAGCGGCCCCTTCGCGTTCTGGTGCTGCCGGAGAGGGTGCCCGGGAGGTGGGGGGAGGCTCAGCAGGCGGTGCGTCTGTTTGAGCCCGGACTGCACTCACCTCTCGCCCCGCCGGTTGGGCGAGTTTCGCACCGCCGGAGGAGCCTCCCCCCGCCGACCCCACGCGACAGACCCCACTCGGCATCAGGGTGCGACAGCGGCGACCGCGCTGTCCGCCATCGCCACCTCTACCCCGAGGAGCCGGGGGGCGGCCGGACGGTCCGGCACCACCGGCATCGGCGGCACGTAGGGAGCCGCGAGCGTGGCGAGCGGGAGCCGGGCCCTCCCCTTCCGCCCCCACTCCCGGTACGCGTCGGTGAGCGCCTGGTGCTCCACCTGCTCCTTCGGGTGGTTCCGGGCGCGGAGCTGGTCGCGGGCCTCCTGCAGCACGCTCCGCTGGCCGCGCCGGTAGACGTCCGGGTGGAGCCGCAGCTCGTTGTCGCGGATCTCCACCATCCGGTACACCACGTCCAGCCGCACGGGGCGGTGCATCGGCACCGGGTGCGTCACCTTGGGGTTGGCGACCAGGTAGTTGAGCGGGGCCCCCGTGAACCCCGGCGTCCGGTCCGCGTGGAGGCGCCGCGTCAGGTCGACGATGTCCGCGTTCGCCATCCGGATGCAGCCGTGGGAGGCGGGCGAGCCGAGGCGCGCCGTGCTGGGTGTTCCGTGGATGTAGTAGAGCTCGGAGATGTGGAGCTTCACGCGGCCCATGGGGTTGCCCGGGCCGGGCGGCTCCGGCTTCCGGTTCCGCGCCCACTCGCTCTCGGGCGGGTGCCAGCGGGGATTCCAGATCACGGTGGAGATCCAGAAGGTCCCCGTCGGGGTCGGGTACTTGGAGGTTCCCACCGAGACGGGGTAGCTCTTCAGCACCGAGTCGCCGCGCACCAGGTCCAGCCGGCCGGCCGGGACGTTGACGACCAGCCGCAACGCGGGGGTGGGCGGCGCCGGCAGCGCCGGCTGCGCCGGGGCCGGGGAGCCCGGCAGGAGCAGGGCGGCGGCGAGGACGAAGAGGGCGATGCGGGGGGACTGCATGGTGCGACCGGTGAAGGGGGTGGTTCGAGCGGGGCGCGCTCCGGACGGAGCGGGGCCCGGTCCCCTGCTCCGCCGGGATCCGCCGGTGGGAGCAGGAGGGAAAGGGGCCTGCAGGAAATCTACCAGCGTGGGGCGTCGGCGAGGAAGCGGTCCGCGCCGGCGGCGTCCAGCGGCGGCCCGAAGAAGGGGCCGCGGGCGTACTCGCAGCGCAGCGCCCGGAGCGCCTGGAGCTGCTCGGCGGTCTCGACCCCCTCGGCGACCACGGTCAGGCGGAGGTCGTGGGCGAGGGCGGCGAGGACGGGGACCACGGATCCGGCCCCGGCACCCGGGACGAGTGTAGCGACCAGCGCGGGGGCGACCGCCACCGCGTCGACGGGGAGGCGGTGGAGGTCGCCGAGCGAGGTGGGCCCCGAGCCGAAGTCGGCCGCGCACAGCCCCACGCCCACCTCCTTCCATCGCGCCAGCATCGCCGCGGCGGCGCCCGCGTACTCCGTCAGCGCGCCCTCCGCGACCTCCAGCCGGAGCGCGGCGGGGTCCATACCCGTCTCCGCCAGCCGCTCGGAGAGCAGGTGCGCCAGCTCCGGCCGGGCGAGCTGGCGGGGCGAGAGGCGGACCCACAGCGTGAGGCCCCGCTCCGGGAAGCGCTCGCGCCAGGCGCGGAGCTGCCGGCACGCCTCCCCCAGCATCCACCCGGCGAGGGGGACCGCCGCGCCGGCCCCGTCCGCCACCGGGACGAACTCCCCGGCGGGGAGTGGACCGCGGGCGGGGTGCTCCCAGCGGAGCAGCGCCCCGAAGCCGGTGACCGCGCCCTCCTCCACCGCCACCAGCGGCTCGTATTCCAGCCGCAGCTCCCCGCGCTCGGCCGCCGTGCGCAGCTCCGCCTCCAGGCGCAGGCGCTCCCCCACCGCGTCGTGGACCTCCGGGTCGAACACCTCGAACCTGCCCCGCCCGCGCGAGCGGGCGCGAGCGAGCGCGGTCCCCGCGTCGCGGAGCAGGTCGTCCGGCGTGGCGCCGCCGCCCGCGTGCATCGTGATCCCCACGCTCGCGGTGACGCTGACCTCGTACCGGCGGAGCTGGAAGGGGGCGGCGAGGGAGGCCAGCACGCGCTGCGCCACCCGCGTGGCGGCCAGCGCGTCCGGGACGTCCTCCAGGAGCACCGTGAACTCGTCCCCGCCCGAGCGGGCCGCGGTGTCCCCGGGGCGCAGCGCGTCGGCCAGGCGGGCGGCGAGGGCGCGGAGGAGCTCGTCGCCGGCGTCGTGCCCCAGGAAGTCGTTGACCAGGGCGAAGCGGTCCAGGTCCAGCGCGAGCACGGCCAGCGAGGCCTCGCCCCGCCGCCGGAGCCGCTTCACGGCCTGCTCCAGCCGGCTCAGGAAGAGGTGCCGGTTGGGGAGGCCGGTGAGGGGGTCGTGCAGGGCGCCGTAGGCGAGCTGCACCTCGGCGCGCTTCCGGGCGGTGACGTCCTGCACGATCCCCTGCATCCCCCCCTCGCCCCGGCGGGGGGCGGCGGTCACCTCGCAGGCGAGCACGCTCCCGTCGCGGCGGCGGAGCCGCACCTCGCGCTCCCGGAGCGCGCCGGCGCGCTCCATCTCCAGCTCCAGGGCCTCGCCGTCCTCCGGGGTGGCGTACAGGTCGGCCAGCCGCAGGCCGAGCAGCTCCTCCCGCCGGTACCCGAAGAGCGCCGCGGCGGCGGGGTTCGCCTCCACGAAGCGCCCGTCCGCCCCGGTGGCGAAGGCGGCGTGGGCCGCCTCCTCCCAGAGGGCGCGGTAGCGCTCCCCGGAGTCCGGCGGTCCGCTCACCAGCGGGGCGCGGCCTCCAGCAGCGCGCGCGCCGCGTCGGCTTCCACCGGGCGGGAGAAGAGGTATCCCTGCGCGGAGCCGCACCCCAGCTCCCGGACGGCCCGGAGCTGCTCCGGCGTCTCCACACCCTCCGCGACCGTCGCCAGCCCCAGGCTCCCGGCGAGCGCCACGATGGTCCGCACCACCGGGAGCGCGTCCCCCTCCCCGCCGATCCGCCGCACGAAGGAGCGGTCGATCTTGAGCACGTCCAGCGGGAGGTGGTGCAGGAGCGCCAGGGAGGAGTACCCCGTCCCGAAGTCGTCCATGTGCACCCCGATCCCCAGGGCGCGGAAGCGCATCAGCGTCGCCGCGGCGAGGTCCGGGCTCTGCGCCAGCACGCTTTCCGTGATCTCCAGCCGCAGCCCGGCGGGGTCGGCGCCGGAGGCGCGCAGCGCCCCCTCCACCTGCTCGGCCAGGTCCGGCTGGTCGAACTGCCGCACCGACAGGTTGACGCTCAGGGCGGGGGCGCGGCCGGGGAAGGCGTCCTGCCACTCGCGGAGCCGGCGGCAGGCGTCCTCCAGCACCCAGCGGCCGATGGGGAGGATCATCCCCGTCTCCTCGGCCAGCGGGACGAAGTCCCCCGCGGGTACCGTCCCCCGCTCCGGGTGGACCCAGCGCAGCAGCGCCTCGAAGCCCTCGATCCGCCCCGTCGCCAGCGCCACGATGGGCTGGTAGACCAGGCGCATCTCCCCGCGGTCCAGCGCGTGGCGCAGCTCCGTCTCCTGCTGCAGCCGGAGGAGGGCGTGCGCGTGCATCGCCCGGTCGAACATCTCGTAGCGCCCGTTCCCCGCCGCCTTGGCGCGGTACATGGCCACGTCCGCGTTGCGGAGCAGGTGCTCGGGGCGCCCGTAGTCCGCGGAGGAGAGCGCGATGCCGACGCTGGCGGAGGTGTAGACCTCGTAGCCGTCCAGGTTCACCGGGGCGGAGATCGCGGCCTGGATCCGCGCCGCGGTCTCCACCGCCACGTCCGGCCCGGCGATGTCCGCGAGGAGGAGGGCGAACTCGTCCCCGCCGAAGCGCGCCACCGTGTCCTCGGCGCGGAGGGCGCCGCGCAGCCGGGCCGCCACCACGCAGAGGAGGCGGTCGCCCACGTGGTGGCCCAGCGAGTCGTTGATGAGCTTGAAGCGGTCCAGGTCCAGGAAGAGCACCGCGAACGGGTACTCCGGATGCTCCCGGGCGCGGAGGAGCGCGCGGGCCAGGTGCTCCAGGAACAGGTGCCGGTTGGGGAGCCCGGTGAGCGGGTCGTGCAGCGCCTCGTGGCGGAGCTGCTCCTCCACGGCCCGCCTCCCGGTGACGTCCTCGGCAAAGAGGTGCACCACCCCCAGCGCGGGGTGCGGGTGGTAGGTCCAGGCGAGGATCCGCCCCCGCAGCGCCACCTCCACGCTCCGGAAGCCCCGCCCCGTCTCCAGGGCGGAGCGGGCGAGCTGCGGGCTGTTGTGCGGGAGGAGCCCCTCCACGGGAACGCCGGCCTCCCCGGCGGCCCGCTCGGCGGCGGGGTTGGCGTAGGCGATGCGCCCGGCGGCGTCGCACTCCAGCACCGGGTTGGGTATGTCCCGCGGGAAGGCGGCGAGCCGGAGGTTCTCCTCTTCCACCCGCCGGCGGTCGGTGACGTCGCGGATGGTGGCGAGCACCCCCAGCACCTCCCCCCCGGGGGCGAGCAGGGGCGCGTACCGCCCGGCCGCCAGCCCCGACTTCCCCGTGCGCCGGAGCCGGAAGGGGATGTCGGGCGAGCGCACCGTCTCGCCCCCCATCGCGCGGAGGAGGAGCTGGTCGATCCCGAAGCGCCGCAGCTGCGGGAACAGCTCCGCCACGGTGCGGCCCAGCGCCTCCGCCTCCGGGATCCCCGTCCATTCTTCCATCACGCGGTTCCACACCCGGCACCGCAGCTCCGGGTCGCACACCACCACCCCCTCGGCCACGCTGGCGAGGAGGGTGTGGAGCAGTCCTTCCCCTTCGGGGAGGGACGCGTCCGGGGGGCCGCCGGGGTGGGCGGGCACAGGGCGGAGCGGGAGCACCGGTTGCGGGAGCGCGGTCACGATGGGGGCGGGGGCGGGATTACCGTTCGCGGAGGGCGGCCAGCGGCGCGAAGCGGCCCGGCGGGAGAAGCGTTCGCCGGGAAAGGATACCGCCCCGGCGGCCGAAGCTCAAGGAGCCCGCTCTCCGCGGCCTCACCAGCGCGGGTCCGAGGCCAGCAGCTCCCGTACGCGGGACGCTTCCAGCGGGAGCGAGAAGTGGTACCCCTGCGCGTATTCGCAGCGCAGGCCGCGGAGCACGCCGACGACGGCGGCGGTCTCCACCCCCTCCGCCACCACCTCGAGCCCGAGCGCGTGGGCCAGCGGGACGATGGTGCGCACCAGCTGCGCGGCCCCGAACTCGGCCTCCATGGGGCTGACGAAGGAGCGGTCGATCTTGACGGTGTGCAGGGGGAGGCGGTGCAGGTAGCTCAGCGAGGAGTACCCGGTCCCGAAGTCGTCCATGTGGAGCTGCACGCCCAGCGCGCGCAGGGCCTCCAGCGTCGCCCCGGCGTCCCCGTCGTCCTCCATCACCACCGTCTCGGTGATCTCCAGGCGCAGCGCCTTCGCGTCCACCCCGGTCTCCTCCAGCACGGCGCGGACCTCGTCGGCCAGCCCCTTCGTCCGGATCTGCCGGACGGAAAGGTTGACGCTCACGCCCAGCGGGATGCCGGGGAACTCGTCGTGCCAGGCGCGCAGCGCGCGGCACGCCTCGCGGAGCACCCAGCCGCCGATGGGGAGGATGAGCCCCGTCTCCTCGGCCACGTGGATGAACTCGTCGGGGCCCAGCAGCCCGCGCTCCGGGTGCTCCCAGCGGAGTAGCGCCTCCAGGGCGGCGATCCGCCCGGTGCGCAGCGACACGATGGGCTGGAAGTGGAGCCGGAACTCCTCCCGCTCCACCGCCCGGCGAAGGCTCATCTCCGTCTGCAGCCGCTGCAGCAGCGCGGCGTGCATCCCCGGGTCGAACACCTCGTAGCGCGAGGTGCGCGAGGCCTTCGCCCGGTACATGGCGGTGTCGGCGTTCTGGAGGAGCTCCTCCGGGCTCTCCTCCCCGCCGGAGGGGAGGGCGATCCCGATGCTCACCCCGGTGAAGACCTCGTAGCCGCCCAGGGTGAGCGGTGTGGAGACGGCGGCCTGGATCCGCTCGGCGACGCGCGTGGCGTCCGCCACCCCGCCCAGGTCCTCCAGCAGCACAGCGAACTCGTCGCCGCCGAAGCGGGCGACGGTGTCGGAGGGGCGGAGGCATCCCCGGAGCCGGAGCGCCACCGCGCCGAGCAGCTCGTCGCCCGCGGGGTGGCCCAGCGAGTCGTTGACCAGCTTGAAGCGGTCCAGGTCCATGAACAGCACGGCGATGCTGTCGGCGGCGCGTCGCGTCGCGCGGGCCATGGCCTGCCCCAGCCGCTCCATGAAGAAGGGCCGGTTGGGGAGCCCGGTGAGGGCGTCGTGCAGGGCGTCGTGCAGCAGGCGCTCCTCGACCCGCTTCCGCTCGGTGACCTCCTCGGCGAAGAGGTGCACGGTGTCCACCGTCAGGTCCGGCTGGTAGGTCCAGGCGAAGATGCGCGCCGCCACCCGCACCTCCACCTCGCGGATCCCCTCGCCGCTCTCCAGGCAGCCCAGGACGAGCCCGTCGTGCCCCCGGGGGAGGAGGCCGGCGGGGCCGGGCACCCCCAGCTCGCGGACCAGGCGCTCGGCGGCGGGGTTGACGTACACAGGCCGGCCGGCGCGGTCGCACTCCAGGATGGGGTTGGGGTTGTTGCGGGGGAAGGCGGCGAGCCGGAGGAGGTCCCCCTCCACCCGGCGCCGGTCGGTGACGTCGCGGGCGTTGATGACGATCGCCCGGATGGCGGGGTCGTGGCGGAGGTCGCGCCCGATCCCCTCGAAGAGGCGCCACCCGCCGTCGCGGTGCCGCACGCGGTACTCCAGCGGCCGGGTGCCGCCGGTCGCCTGGGTGTAGAGGATGGCGCCCACGTTCCGGCGGTCGTCCGGGTGGATGCGCTCCATGGCGCACCGCCCCAGCATCTCGTCCGGGGCGAAGCCCAGCGCGCGCGCGGCGGAGGGGGTAATGGTGCGGACGTTCCCCTCCTCGTCCACCACCAGGATCACCTCCTGGGTGTGCTCCATCAGCGTGCGGTAGTAGGTCTCGCGCTCCTCCAGGGCGCGCTCGGCCCGGCCCCGCCCGGTCTCCGCCAGCTGCCGCCCCAGCAGCGCCTCGACCGCGGCGGCGACCTCCTCCAGCGCCTCCACCTCCTCCGCGGTCCAGGGGCGCGGCCGCGTGTCCATGGCGCACAGGCACCCCACCACCGTCCCGCACCGCATGCGCAGCGGGGCGCCGGCGTAGGCCCGGACCTCCAGCTCGCGCACCAGGCTCGTTTCCCGCGCGCGCTTGCTCCGCCGCACCTCGTCGAGCACCAGGAGGCCGCCGGTCTCGACGACCTGGTCGCAGGGAGCCGAGGCGGCGGGAAGGTCGCGCGGGGCGGCCCACCCCTCCGGGAGCCCCGCCCCGGCCGCCAGGTGGTGCCGCTCCCCGTCCACGATCGACACCAGCGCGAAGGGCGCGCCCAGGGTACGGGCCAGGAGCGCCGCCAGCCGGCGGAGCGCCGGGCCGTCCACCTCGCCGGCCCCCTCCAGGTCGCGGAGGAGGCGGGCGCGCTCGGCGCTGTAGGGGGCGCCGGCGCGGACCAGGCGGAGCGCCGGGACCCGCTGGGGGCGGGCCGGCGCCCCCGGGAAGAAGATCGGCGGCTCCGCGTCTTCCGCGGAGAGCGGGGCGGCCCCGTCCCGGATCGGGACGAGCTGGAGGATTTCGGTCATGGGAGGGCGAAGAGGCGGATCAGCGGTGGGGCGCGCGGGCCTGCCGTTCTGTGCCGGAGTGCGTGCGGAGGGAGCTTCGGCAGGGAGTGTCGCAAAGTGTGATGAAATCGCCGCGCGCGCAATAGTCTTCGCAACCCCGGGAGGGGAACCCGGGGTGTGAAGCCCAGGTGACAGCACCCGCGCTCCGGCACGGAACGTGAGCCATGTGGGCGCGAGAAGCCTCGAAACGGTTTCTCCGGTTCGACTGTCTGCCCTTTCCGGTTAGATTGGAGATGTCCCGAGGCTTCCCCGAACCGCTGGACAGTCATGCCTGAGATGCCTGTGGTGCACAGCCACCCCGAGATCATGAGCGGCACCCCGGTTTTTGTCGGAACCCGCGTGCCCGTTCAAGCGCTCCTCGACTATCTGGAGGAGGGCGATACCATCGACAGCTTCCTCGACGGTTTTCCCAGTGTCACCCGCGAGCAGGTGATCGCCTTCCTGGAGCAGGCCGCCCGGGCTCTCCTCTCACAGCTTCCGGATGCCGCGTGAGCCGGATCAGCCGGGCGAAGCGCGTCCTCTTCCCCCGCCGGCTGAAGCTGGAACACCTTCTTCCCCTCGTCCCCGCGCTGCAGCAGGCGGTGGCCTCCATTGGACCCGGGGAGATCCTGCATCTGTATCCGCCAGACTGACCGGGAGGCTGCGAAGCGGCGTCAGGGAGGCGCCGCGTCCTCCGTCGCGCCCCCTGCGTCGCGTGCGGCGGGAAGTGTGAAGATGAAGGTGCTCCCCACGCCGACCTCGCTCTCCACCCAAATCCGTCCGCCGTGCGCGGCCACGAGGCCTTCGGCGATCGCGAGCCCCAGCCCGAGTCCGCGCCGGTCGGTCCGGCTCGCCTGCCAGAACCGGTCGAAGAGGTGCGGAAGGTGCTCGGGGGGGATTCCCGGCCCGGTGTCCGCGACCCAGCAGCGGACCTCGTCCCCGGCGCTCTCCAGCCCCACCTCGACGCGTCCCCCCTCGGGCGTGAACTTCAGCGCGTTCCCGAGCAGGTTGCCGACGACCTGGAGCATGCGGTCGCGATCGACCACGGCCCACGGGCGGGCATCGCCCGGGTGCCACTCGAGGCCGATCCCCCGCTCCGCCGCGAGGTGGCGGTGCGCCTCCACCGCTTCGTCGAGCAGGGGCACCAGCGGCTGCGGGGTGGGTTCGACGACGAGGCGCCCGGCCTCGATGCGCGAGACGTCGAGCAGGTCCTCGATCATCCGGTTGGCGCGCTCGGCGGAGCGCCGGATCGTCTGCAGCGTCCGGCCGAACGGCCCCTGCCGCAGCTCCTCCGGAGCCTCCTCGAGGAGAAAGGACGCCCCCATGGTGACGGCGCCGATCGGGTTGCGGAGGTCGTGCGACACGACGCGCAGCATCTCGTCGCGCGCCCGGACGGCGTCCTGCGCCCGCTGGTAGAGGCGGGCGTTGTCGATGGAGACCGCCGCGATGCGGGCCAGCTCGCCCGCCAGCGCCAGGTCGTCCTGGCCGTAGTGGCGGTCGGTGCGCGTGGACGCGAGCACGAGCACGCCCAGGACGTTCCCGCGCGCGATCAGCGGAAGCAGGATCAGCGAGGTGGGCGCGAGCTGGCGCATCAGCCCCAGGTGCGTCTCGTCCCAGGCGGTCTCGCGCAGCCAGTCGTCCGACACGGGAGAGACCAGGACCGGCTCGCCGCTCCGGAGCACCGGCGAGAGCGGCGAGCCGCACCGCGGGTCGGACGGAAGGGCCGCCGTGCGCCGGAGCACCTCCACCCGCTCCGGGTCCACGTGCGCCATTCCCAGGCGCCGCACCCGGCCGTCCACCTCCAGGATGTCCACCGCGCAGTAGCACGCCACGCGCGGGACCGCGAGCTCCGCCACGGCCTGGAGGGTCGCTTCGTAGTCCAGCGAGGCCGCGAGCGTCTGGCCGGCCTCCGTGAGGAAGCGGAGCGCCTCGCGCGTGCTGACGCGCGGGCGGGTGCGGGATGCGTCGCTCATGCTGCGGTCCAGTTCGCCGGGTCGCTCGGACGGGTGGGGTGAAACGGCGCCCGTGGCGCTCGCGCCCCAGCTGAGAATATCGTGCCCGCTCCGGCCGCGCGACGTTTGTCTGGTGCTCGGCCGCATCCGGTCCTACCATTGGTCCATCCCCCGGCGTCCTCACCCCGGCCCCTTCGGTCCGATGTCCGCCACCGCCCCGCCCGACCCCGCCGACACCCGGCGCCGCGCCCCGGCCCCGCGTCGGCGCCTGCTCCGCTTCGGCGCGCCCGGGGGGTGGCAGAGCGTGCTGCGGGAGTTCGCCGTGATCGTCGCGGGCGTGCTCGCCGCGCTGGGCGCGCAGGCGTGGTGGGAGGGCCGGCAGGAGCGCGAGCGCGAGCGCGCCTACCTGGCGCAGGTCCTGGCCGAGACGCGCGAGAACGAGGAGCGCCTGGCGGACGCGATCGCCGAGGACAGCGTCGCGGGAGTCTTCACCCGCCGCGCGCTGGCGGCGCTGGAGGGGGTCCTTCCCGCCCCCCCGGGGGACTCGCTGGTGCGGTGAATCGGGCACGCGGGACGGGCGTCCGACTTCCGGCCGGTCACCGGCGCGTACCGGGCGCTGATCGGGACGGGCGACCTGCGGCTGGTGCGCAACGACTCCCTGCGCGCCCTGATGGTGGCCCACGCCGCCTCCCTGGACAGCGAGGCGGCGCGGCTGCAGCAGTTCCGCGGAACAATCCTGGACGCCGTCCCCGAGTTCGCGCGCTCGATGCCGTTCATGCGCCGGATGTTCCTGGACGGGACGGAGCCCGGCGCCGTGGACGTCGGTCGGCTCCGCCGCGACCCGGAGGCGGCGACGGTGCTGTTCACCCTGCAGGCCGCCAACGTCAACCGTCTTTCCGGGCTGCGGCGCATGCGCGACGAGACCGGGCGGATGCGCCGCGCCCTGGAAGCGGAGCCGCTCCCCTAGCGCTGGTGCGCGCCGCCCGTCCGGCTAGATTACCGGGCGGAGACAGCCGCAGAGGTATCATCGGACAGCGTGGGCGAAGAGCCGAGGCGGAGCGTCTGCTCGGCGTGATCGGAGGTGCGCCGAGCTCTCGAAGACCATTGAGGGATCGCCGGGGTTCGGGAAGACCACCCTCGCTCAGTACGTGAAGGCGAGGGCGGCCGAGGCGGGGTACGTCAGCTATCCGGACCCGGTCAGCGCCGCCGGCGTGGACACCGCCGAGACGCTCCTGGTCGGACTGCTGAGTTACGTAGCAACACGTCGCCAGGTCCGGGGGTGCTCCGCATCACCGGCGGCCCACGCCCAGCGCCGAGAGCGGGATTCGGTAGATGTCCGCGGACCCGCGCCGGTCGCTGTTGAAGTAGAGGGTCGTCCCATCCGGCGAGAGCGTGGGGCCGTACTCGTACCCTGAGGCGTTGATGGGGGCCGGCAGGTGCTCCAGCGGGCTCCAGCGGCCATTCTCGAACCGACTCAAGAACAGGTCGTCTTCTCCCAGGCCCTGCGGATGGCCTGTGACCACGAGGACCATCCAGGAGCCGTCCGGGGCGACCAGCAGGTCCGGCTGGCTCAGCTCATCGTTGATGGGCGGGCCCAGGTGCTCGGCGGGGCCCCAGCCATCCCCTTGCCGGGGGATACGGTAGACGTCGGAGAGGCCTGATCCCCCGGGCCGCCGCGAGGCCAGGAACAGGTCGCCGACGGCCGTTACGGCGGCATGGATGTCCGCCGCGTCGGAATTCACCGGCGCCGGAAGCGGGCGTGGCTCGCCCCAGCCGTCACGGCCCTGCCGCTCCACGCTCCAGATGTTCATGTC
The DNA here is from genome assembly GCA_035936415.1 of Longimicrobiaceae bacterium. NCBI lineage: Bacteria > Pseudomonadati > Gemmatimonadota > Longimicrobiia > Longimicrobiales > Longimicrobiaceae > Longimicrobiaceae bacterium. The sequence continues at coordinate 10,608 of DASYWD010000186.1, read as the reverse complement.
CCGGCTCGCCGCGCCCGGGACGACGGGGCGGTTGGAGGTGAAGTACAGCCTCCGCCCGTCCGGCGAGAAGCGGGGCGCCCGCCCGCCCCACTCGTCGCCCGGAGCCAGGATCACCGGCGCGGGGGCTCCCCAGCCGCCGCCCTCCCGGGGCGCGCGCATGATCGTCTGCCGGTTGAAGTTCTGTCCTTCGTAGGAGGAGAACCAGAGGGAGCCGTCCACCGGGTCGACCGTGGGGAAGTTCTCTTCGCGGTGCGTGGAGATCACGCCGGGCTGCACCAGCTCCGGCTCGGGCGGAGCGGACCCCGGCTGCGCGGGAGGAAGCTCCGGAGGGGTGCAGCCCGCCACGACGAGGAGGGCGGCCGCGGCCGGGACGAGCGTGGAGCGGGCTGTCATGCGATTGCAGATCGGCTTCGGGTGACGGGCTCAGCGGGCGCGCTTCGAGAACTCGACGTTCCGGATCCGTGGGGTCGCCGCGGTGAATCCCGCCACGCGGCCCGCGGGATCCCGGCGGAAAACGACCAGCAGGTACTCCCGGTCGGTGAAGGTGTCCGGGCCCGCAGGGTGCAGGCGGAGCCCCCCCAGCGGCCCCTCGGAGACGCGGAGGAGACCGCCCTCCCGCGCGAGCACCCAGGTCGTCCCCAGCTCATCGCTCCGGTACGGGCCGGTGTAGCGGTCCAGCTCGGCGGCGGGGAGCGAGCCCTCGGGGACCGCCTCCAGGATCGTCGGCGTGCGGCGGCCGTCCCAGTGCTCCTCGAGGACGCGCGTCCCCCCGGGGCCTAGGCGGAAGAGCAGCGTGAGCGGCTGTCCGTGCACGCGGAACCGTCCCCCTCCCAGCGGCTGCAGCGCGTGCCAGGTGATCCACTGCCGCATCTCCAGCCGGTCTCCGTGGCTCCGCACGGGCCGGATCGCCTGCTCGGCGCGGCTCACGTAGATCGCCGCCAGGCGCTCCCGCTCCGCGGGTGTGGGCGCGGGCACCGGCTCCCTGGGGCGCGCCACCGGGAGCTGCGCCTCCGCGCGCCTGATCGCGTCCTCCAGGACGATGTCGGTCACGCGCTCGGCGAGGCCGTTGGGCTCCGCCACCTGGAAGACGTTGCACATGACCAGCACGGAGGTGCGCTGGTCGGGGTATCGCATGAACTGTGAGCGGTATCCCGCCGCCAGCCCCCCGTGCCAGACGCGCCGCAGCCCCCGGTACGGCTCAGTGTGCAGGGCCAGGGCGTATGGGATGGTCTCTCCACTGTTCAATCGCCCTTCTTCGAGCATCATCCGGAGCACGGCGGGTCCGCCCAGGCGCGCGTCGTAGAAGTTGCGGTCCCACTTCGCCAGGTCCTCGGGCGTGGTCGTGAACCCCTGGTCCGCGCCCGACACGCGGAGACGGTATCCGCCCCCCGACGGGGCGTAGGCGCGCACCCGGGAAGGCAGCGGCCCGGGATCATCCTCGGGGAAGCCGCTGCGGGTCATCCCGAGGGGGTCGAAGATCCGCGTCCGGGCGAAGCGGGCCCAGGACTGCCCGGAGACGCGCTCGATCACCCGCTGGAGCAGCGCGTAGCCGGTGTCGTCGTACATGTGCCGGTCGCCGGGCGGAAAGCTCAGCCCCGGCAGCTGCGAGGGATCGGCGATCCTCTGGCCGGAGAGCCACCGGGCGTCGGCATCCCGCAGCCCGCTCGTGTGATGGGCCAGGTGCCGGAGAGTGACGGTAGCCCCGTAGTCCGGCAGCTCCGGAAGGTGCTTCTGAACCGGATCGTCGAGGGAAAGCTTCCCCTCCCGCGCCAGGAGGGCGATGCCGAAGGTCAGGAACTGCTTGGCCATCGAGGCCCCGTCGAAGGCGCTGGCAGGGGTGAGCGGGGTACCCCGTGCGAGGTCGGCCGAGCCGTACCCGCGACCGTATACGATCTCCCCGGCCTCCATCACCGCGAGCACGCACCCCGGCGAGCCCGGCCGGTCGAATGGGGCGAAAACCGAGTCGATGCGGGCACGGACGGCGGCGGAATCGGGGCCCCGGAGCACGGCGGGGCCGGAGGGCGGCGCCTCCACGGGCCGGACGTGGATTGCCGGGGGCTCCTCCCGGACCCCGGCTGCGCGCGAGTCCGGAGGTCCGCACGCGGCGAGCCAGGCGGCGGCCATGCCGGTGGCACGTTTCAGCAGGATTCCGCCTCCGCATCCGGCCCTACGACCTCTAGAAAGCTTCGTCATCCCTCTACGACGGGTGAGGGCGGGGCCCACGCACCCGCGCGTTCCCGCTCCTGAGCGTCGCGCCGCCGGGCGCGACCCGCCGTACCGGGACTGCAAGAGCGGCACCCACGACGGCGGGGCTCGCTTCAATCCGATGGGGCACCAGGGGTTGGGGCACCACCCAGAGAGAGCGCGCCTTTCTGCACCTGGCATGCGTGCTTCCCTCGGAACAGTACTACCAGGCATGTGGGCTGGCTGCTAAATTGCTATCCCAGTCTCGTAATATGCTATCGCGCCAACCGCCACGATTGGCCCGCGCGGAGCCGAGATGGGTACCGGTGGCCGCGCCACCTCAGCGTCCGCGATCAAGTCGTACCGCGTTTGCAGGAGAGCTGATGAGGCACAACGATCTGGCAGGCTTTGATGATCTACTCCCCGCGGGCGAGTCCGGGCGGGGAGGCACCTCCACGACGATGGCCCGGAGATCCCGGAAGGCACCCGAGCTGATCGGAAACTCGAGGGCGATGCAGAGGCTGCGCAAGCTGGCGCTCCGGGTGGCTCCCAAGGACGCCACGGTCTTCATCAACGGCGAGAGCGGGACTGGAAAGGAGATGTTCGCCCGCTTCATCCACGCGCACTCGCGCCGGGCCGACCGTCCTTTCGTGGCACTCAACTGTGCCGCGCTCCCGGAGAACCTGGTGGAGTCGGAGCTGTTCGGGCACGAGCGGGGCGCATTCACCGGGGCCGTCACTACCCGCACCGGGTGCTTCGAGGCGGCGCATCACGGCACGCTCTTCCTGGACGAGATCACCGAGATCAGGCCGGCGGTCCAGGCCAAGCTCCTCCGGGCCATCCAGGAGCGCGAGGTCCAGCGGGTGGGGAGCAACGACACCCGGCCCGTGGACGTCCGCATCCTCGTGGCCTCCAGCCGGGACCTCGCGCAGGCGCTAGCGGACGGCGTGCTCCGCGAAGATCTGTACTACCGGCTCCAGGTGGTGGAGCTGAACCTGCCGCCGCTCCGAACGCGCAAGGAGGACGTCCCTCTCCTCTGCAGCCACTTTCTCAAGAAGCACGGAGGATCCGAGGACTCCCCCCTGCGTCACCTGAGCCTCTCTGCCCTGGAGTTGCTGGAAGCGTACGACTGGCCGGGAAACGTGCGCGAGCTGGAGAACGTCGTCGGGCGTGCGATCGCGATCGCGGCGCCGGATAGCGGCGACACCCTGCACCCGTTCGACCTGCCTCCGGCCATCTGGAGGGACCATGGTATGCTGGACGGTGAGTCCCCCGAGATGGAACTCAACCTCAATGCGGCCGTCCTGCGGCTGAAGCGCCTGCTCAGCGCGGAGGCGCTCCACAGGGCCAACGGCAACAAAATGGAGGCCGCGCGCCTGCTGGGCGTGAGCCGCCGCGGATTCTACAACCTGCTGAAGGAGACGGAGATGTGATCCGGAGTGGCGCCGGGTCATGGGCATCCCCGTCGGGACTCGGGCCTGCGCGCCGGTAGCTCGGAGCCGAGCAGGCGCTCCCAGGCGCGTGCGACGGCGCGGAGCCGGAAGCGGCCCCGCAGGTGCACGGCTGGCCGATTGCCCGCGCGCCACTCTCGCAGGCGGTCGAGCACGGCCGCCGGGTCCGCACAGTTCACGATCTGCTCCCCGGCCGGGCGGAGTACCTCCGGCGCGGCCCCGAGCGGGTGGGTCAGCACCGGCGTTCCCACCGCGTTGGACTCGGCGAAGACGAGCCCGAACGTTTCCGCGTACACCCGGTTGGGGTAGAAGACGCAGAGCGCCTCACGCACGTGGCGGAGCACCTCCCCCTGGGGGAGAGGCCCAAGGTCCACCACCCCCGGGTGCTCGGCGAAGTCGGGAACGGGCTGATAGCCCGGGTTCGCGACGTACAGGCGGTAGGCGGGGTTTTCCGCGCGGGCGGCCCGGAAGAGCTCCAGCGTTTCCCGGAGCCCCTTGGAGGGCGCGCTGAAGAAGACCAGCTTCTCGGGATCGACCGGGGTCCCATCCGGGCCGAGGCTGTCGTCCACCGGGTTCGGGATCGTGGTGATCCGGAGAGCCGGCAGGTCCGGGGCGGACCGCGCGGCTTCGGCCAGCATGTGTCTCCGGTGGAAGTGGGAGTTCGCGACCACTCGCACGTTCCCCCGTGCGATCATGGCCCAGAGGTCGCGCGGCCACCAGTCCACCAGATCCTGCATCCACAGGAAAAGGGGCACCTCCGGGAGGCGGGCGCGGATCATGGGGATCGCCTGGGGGTGGCGGACGGCCACGATCGCGTCCCAGCTCTCGCCTTCCAGTTCCGCCGGAACGAGGCGGACGTAGCGGACTGCGCCCGGCGCGGGGGCGGTGCGGCCGATCTGGGCCACGACGACCTCGAAGCTCCCGGCGAGGCTCTCGGCCACGCGTACGATGGAGGACTGCGTGCCCCCTGAGGCGCGGGCGGAAAGCACCTCGCGGCCATAGCCGTTGGGGGAGATCGCGTCCAGAAACAGGATGCGTCCGCGCGGCCGGGCAGGGGCGGCGGGGGACGGCTCGGCTGCGATGGTGGAAGGCAAGTGGCGGCTCCGGTTCGAGAGTGGATGACGGGGTCGCGGGACGGCGCGGGTCACCCCGGAGCGAACAGCGTTTCCGTCCCGGGGATCCGGCCGAAGATCCTCTCGGACAGCTCGATCAGCTCCGGGTCGCGGAAGAGGCTCCGGTACAGCGGGTCGTCCCGGTAGGTGTGCCAGCGCTCCAGCACCTTCATCTGCTGCGCCCGCCCGTCGTACTTCATGCCGTCGAAGGTGTCGCCCCAGAGGGTCGGTCCGAAGCGGGCGACCTGCTGCAAGCCGCGGTCGCCGTCGCCGACGAGCCCCAGCTTCCGGACCAGCTCGCGCCGGTACCCGGCATCGGTGAACCACCGGTTGTAGTTGATCCCGACCGTACCGGCTCCCAGGCACTGGGTCTCACCCAGGAACTCCCGGGCGTGCTGCTTCCACAGCACGACGAGGCCGGGGAACTCCTCCAGTGCCGGCTGCGCGTGCCGGCCGTATGCCCAGCGGAGCTTGCTGGCCAGCAGGTTGAAGGGGTCACGCAGCACCAGCACGTCGGTTCGCTCCCGGCTCTCCCCCAGCCATCGCGCACGGTTCGCCTCGAACCGGGCGGACGCCACGTCTTCCAGGCGCTCGTCCTCGAAGTTGTACAGCAGAATTCCTTTCTTGCTGTGGCGCCCGGCAATCTCCTGGTCCCAGAAGATGCGCCGGTGCTGCACCCTCCCCGTCCAGACCCGGCATACGCTCCGGGCGCAGCTCTCGAACGGGTTGGCGTTCGGGAGGCACTCGTTGAGGAAGCAGTGGCGGCCGGGGAGATGGAGCCGGATCCAGTTGACCACCGCGTGATGTCCGCTGCGGCGCATGGCGATCACGCGGATCTCGCGCTCGTTGGCGGGCCCGGGGAGCATCCAGCTGGCGCGCATCCAGACCGCGTCTGCCCAGGCGGTCGCCCAGGAGGCACCCTGCCGGGTGAATGCCGCCACACCGCCGGCCGCAGAGGCCAGCCTTTCCGCGAGCGTCGGCGCCCCGTCGGGCCCGGCGCGTTCCATCTCGGCCGTGTTCATCGAAGGGTCTGCTGGGTGGAGGTGTAGTGCTCCGCCGCGGCGGAGCGGGGGACGGGCGGCATGGGCCGCCGCGCCGGGGGTCGGATCAGACCCGCTCGGTCCAGGGGCGAGGGAGGAAGCCGGGGATCGTAACCCCTGCGCCCCCCTCCGCCACGGGGAGGGGGACCGGTGCGGGGGGGAGCACGCGCTGCCGCGGCGGCTCGCCCCCCTCCTCCTCGAACACGACGCGCAGCGCCTCGTGGCGCGCGACCACGGCGCCCGGGCGCAGGGCGCACGCTCCCGGGCGCGGCCTCTGGAGGAGGCCCGCCCGGGGAAAGCTCGGGTGTCTGTGGGTGGAGACGGGTACGGATGGATGGGGAGCAGGCCCTCGGGCCCGCACCCGGCCTACCGGCCGATCCAGTACGTGGCCTTCAGCAGCAGCACGTGGCGCGCGGGCTCGCGGAACAGCGCCCCCGGATCGCGCCCGATCTCGAAGTCACCGAAGGAGTCCGTGCGCTCCCGGTCCTGCTGCCAGACCAGGAAGACCGCCGAGCCCGGCCGGTATTCCCAGCGCAGCACCGCGTTGCCGCGCAGCGACAGGAAGGTGAAGTCCGGCTCGCGGAAGGTGAACGGGCGGGCGCTCCCCTCCTCCGCGTCGGGGTCCACGCGGTAGACGCCGGTGGCGTCGTCGCGGGTCACGGTGCCGACGTCGCGCCCGTAGACGGCGAAGTCGAACCCGCCCGGACGGAGGAACTCCTTGAACGCCACGTAGTCGCCGGCCCGGATGTACGGCGCCGCGTAGAGCTGCAGCGACAGGCGCGGGGTGAACGTCCACTCCACGCGCGTGCCCAGCGACAGGGTGGTCTGGTCGATGTCCGCGAACACGTAGCGCCGCCCGAAGGTGGCCGGGTCGTCCGCGGGGCGCGCCACCGCGCCGAAGTACTGGTCTGTGTCGTGCTCCAGCGTGACGGCCGGCGACAGGCGCACCCGCAGGTTGGCGCGCGGACGCACGTCCACGCTCGCCGAGGTGATGAAGTCGTACTCGCCGGACTCGTCAGCGCGGTAGAACACCTCGCCCCCGACCTGAACCCGCTTGCGCGAATCGGAGGCATAGGTCACGGAGACGTCCCCCTGGGCCGGGATGCTGGCCAGCGGCCCCCCGCGCGTGAGCCGGTCGTTCACGTACGAGGGCGACCCCGCCAGGCGCAGCGTCCACCGCCAGAAGCTGGGAAGCTGCAGGGCGCCCCGCAGGGTGTAGCGCTGGTAGATCCAGTCGCCCCCGTAGTTCCACGCCTGGTTGGTGCGGAACGACACCTCGTAGTTGCGGAGCCCCCGCGCGGGCCGGTCCTCCCGGTAGATCAGCATCCCCGAGGCGGACCGGTAGTCCGCCCGGTCCATGAACCCCAGGTCGTTGACCTCGAACCCGGGGCTGACCGCCTGGAGGGCCACCGAGCCCAGCCAGTGCCGTCCCCCGGTCCTGGCCAGCGCCACCCCGCCGGAGTATCCGCCCAGCCCGGTGCGCGTGGTGTCCACCTCCAGGTAGTCGGCGTCGGGGCGCCCGAAGTAGTGAGCCGGCGAGTTCTGCACGGCGCGGATCACCCCCCGCTCCCCCCGGATGTCGCTCCCCGACAGGTAGCCGCTGAAGCTCCACGTCCGCCGGGCCCAGGCGTGCTCCCAGTCCACGCCGCCGTGGTACGCGGAGGAGCGCAGGAGGCCGGCCAGGGCGGGATCGTCCAGCCGCCGGTGCGTGGCGGTGGCCAGCCCGCCCAGCACGGTGGCGCCGCGGTTCAGGTCGCGCCGCAGCCGGCCCACGAAGTAGTTGCTCCACGGCTCCACCTCCGTCCGCCCCCGCACGCGCAGGGTGTCGCCACCGGCCACCTGCTCTCCCAGGAAGAGCCCGTCCTCGCCGGTGGTGACCGCGTTCAGCAGGCCCACGGACCACCCGCCGGGCGTCTTGCCGGTGACCTTCGCGGCCGCGGCGATGGTGGTCTGCTCCGGCACGTCGGCGAAGAGGACCCGCTGGCCGTCCACCACGCTCCCCGTGCGGACGGAGCGCTGCGGCTGGCGTCCGATGCGGCGCGAATAGAAGGACCCGAACCCCCCGTAGGTGGTGAAGGCGGCGAGGTCCCCGAATCCGAACAGGTTGGCCCCCTCGGTGAAGAAGGGCCGCCGCTCGGCGAAGTAGGTCTCGAAGGCGGTGAGGTTGACCTCGGCCGGGTCGGCCTCCACCTGCCCGAAGTCCGGGTTGATGGTGGTGGTGAGGGTAAGCCCCAGCGGCAGCCCCACGCGGGCGTCGACCCCCACCCCGGTCCCCCCCTCGGTGCGGCGGTAGAAGGGGTCGCCGGGGGCGCCCTTCCCGGCCGGGGCCCGGTCCAGCCGCGTGCTGGCGTACGGGGCGATCTCCAGCCGCCGGGGGGCGCGGATCCCGTCCAGCCCGGTCAGATCGCCGAAGCGCGACACCAGGCCGGGGTCGCGGGGCGTCCACGGCGACCAGGCGGACCGCTCCTCGTAGCGGGCCACGTCGCGCAGGATGTTGAGCCCCCAGACGCGGCCGCCCTCCGGGATGCCGGAGGCGAAGCGGAGCTGCGACAGGGGGATGCGGAACTCGGCGGTCCACCCGGTGGAGTCGGTGGTCACCGCCGCCTCCCACACCGCGTCCCACGACGCGTCCTCCCTGCCGTCGTCGTAGTGGAACACGTCCCGCTGCACTCCGCGCGGGTTCACCGAGAAGCGGAAGGCGCTGCGCCGGTCGAGGTAGGAGTCGATCAGCACGTGCACCCAGTCCGAGTAGATCCCGGTGACGTCCCGGCGGGCGAGCTGGGCGGCGATGGAGTCCGGCGCGGTGTCCCAGAGCCGCGCGCCCACGTACAGCGCGTCGGGGCCGTACAGGATGCGGACCTCGGTGCGCTGCCGCGCAGGCTCGCCGGCCCTGGGATAGCTCTGGGTGAAGTCGGTGGCCGGCTCCGCCTCCACCCAGGCGGGCTCGTCCAACCGCCCGTCCAGCCGCACGGCCCCGGCGAGCTCGGCGGCCCGCAGGACGCGGCGCCCCTCCCCGGCGGACGCGCTGTCGGGCCGCGCCTGGGCGTCGAGGTCTGCGTGCAGGGCGAGCGCTCCGGCCAGGACGGCCGCTACGAGGCGAATACGGAGCATGACGTAGGAGATGCGCGAGGTAGTCGTGGGCTCGCCAGCGCAGGGGGCCGCGCCCGGAGCGGATCGCAAGTTTTGCTGCAAATTGTGCTCCACGGTCAGGTCAGCTCCTGCCGCCGGCCTCCGGCGCCAGCTCCCGGCCGATCTCCCGCTGCTCCTGGAGCACGGCGTCCAGGTCGGCCTCGCCCGTGACGGGGCTGGCGACCACCGCGCGGAGCGCCACCCGCAGGCGCGGGTCCGCGGCGGGACCCGCCACGAGGGTACGGGACACGAAGCTCCGCCCGCGCTCACCCTGGAGCTGCTGCAGCTCCACGTTCAGCTCGTCCACCCGCGCGGCCGCGGAGTCGCCCAGGGGCCCGCCGCCGGGCCCGCGGAGCGCCGGCGGGAGGTAGCGGTACAGGACGATGTTGGTCTGCGGCTCCGTGAGGAGCTGGAAGTCGGGGGCGCGGCGCACCGCGTCGGCCAGGTAGCGGGCCTTGCGGACCCCCTCGTCCACCAGGCGCCGGTACCCGCTCCGGCCCAGCAGGTGCAGCGCGGCGTGCAGGTGCAGCGCCGCGGCGGGGCGGGACCCCTCGGGGGTGCGTCTCCCCAGGTCCGCGGTCCCCTCGCGCAGGATGTAGTTGGCGTGCCTCTCGATGGCCGCCGCCGCCGCGGGATCGCGGAAGAGCGCCAGGCTCAGCCCCAGCGGGAGGAAGAGCTGCTTGTGGGCGTCCAGCGTGACCGAGTCGGCGCGCTCGATCCCGGCCAGCAGCGCACGATGGCGCTCGGAGAAAAGCAGCGCCCCTCCCCAGGCGGCGTCCACGTGGAAGTGGGCCCCGGCCTCTGCGGCCACTTCGGCGACCTCGTCCAGCGGGTCCACGCTCCCGGCGTCGGTGGTCCCCGCCACCCCCACGACCGCGAGGACGCGCACCCCGCGGGCGCGGCAGTCGTCCATCGCGCGCCGCAGCTCGCGCACGTCCACCCGCTGCTGGGCATCGACGGGAACGCGGACCAGGCTGCGTGCGCCGAGCCCCAGCATCCCCGCGGCCTTGTCGAAGGAGTAGTGCATCAGCGCCGAACCCACCACGGCGGCCCCGCGGCAGCCGTGCGCCTCCAGCGCGGACGCCATCCCCTCCTCCTCGATCCCTGCGAAGCCCGGGACGGGGCCCAGCGCCCGGTTGCGGGACACCCAGAGCGCGGCGACGTTGGCGAGGGTGCCGCCGGAGACCACCACCCCCAGGGTGCTCGCGGGGTCCTGCACGTGCCGGCCGTAGAACGCCTCGCCCTCCCCGTAGACCAGGCGGTGCATCATCCCCACGGTCTGCCGCTCGCAGGGGGTGACGGCGCGCGAGGCGTCCGCCCGGACCAGGTTCTGGTTCATGGCCGCCACCAGCGCGGCGAGCGGGCGGGCGAAGGACGGCAGGGCGGAGGTCATGTGCGCCAGGACGCCCGGAGCCGCCGTGTCCGGCGAGTGGGCCACCACGTCCCGCTCCAACCGGTCCAGGTAGGCGTGCAGCCCCACCGGCTCGTGCGGGACGGCGGTGTCCAGGAAGAGCCCCTCCAGCGCGCCCGGAGGCGCCACCGGGCTGGGGCGTCCGGGGGCGCGGAAGGCCGCGGCCATCGCCCGGAGGCGCCGCTCGCACTCCGCCTCCAGCAGCGGGGCGGGGCCGCCCGGGGCGAACCAGTCCTCCGGGGCGCCGCTCCCGGGCTCCACGAACAGACCGGGCGCATGGG